>JBGARN010000171.1:0-5097 GCA_044230205.1 Bacteroidia bacterium | reverse complement strand
CCGTTATTATAACATACATAAGCGTAATTTCCGTTTACTGCTATACCTGATGACACATCATTGGTAACATTGAACATGCCTGTTTTTACAGGTGAAGATGGGTTGGTTACATCAATAATTTTAAATCCCCACGAATTACTTGGGCCTGTTCGGGTAGCTGACAAATAAAGATAATTGCCTGACTTTACAATTTTAGATCCTTCACCAAAACTATACTGAAAACTATCGACAAAGTATGCTAGCTGCTGTGGATGATAGGCATCAGTTATATCAAATATTGAAATCATTTCGTTGCCGGGTGGAGTCCATCCGCATGAATAAACAAGGTTGCCTGATGTACATATTCCGGTATAAATTTGAGGTTGAATGTATTTTCCAATTTTAATGATTGAGTTTGCAACGCTTACATTAAAAATTTCAAAGGAGCCAAATTTATTGCTGCTGAAACTAGTTCTAATAAAATAACCTGTAGCGCCACTAACAAAGATTCCCTGTGAACAATTGGGAAATCCAGTACCATTAGAATAGGAACCAGCTAAAAATGGAGAAAATGAATTACTTACATCCCAAATTTCAAGGAAACTACTGGTTGTAAAGGTGTAAACATAGTTGCCTGATACAAAAAAACCGCTTGCGGCATAAGGGAAGGATGAACCGGCTTTACTTTCAATAACGGGTAATGATACATTACTTATATTAATGATATACATAGAGTCGGCTATCATATAGGCATGACTGCCTGAAACAACTACTTTATAAGCATAGCTTAGATTAAGAAACCCGGCAACAGTAGGATTAAGCGGATTGGTAATGTCAACAATCTGCAGGCCATTAGTTCCATATGCTAAATACGCATAGTTGCCTGAAACATCGATAGATGAAACACTTGAACTTCCCAAATTAAAAAAGCTAACCTGCACAGGAGCATTGGCATTGCTCACATCAATTATTTTCATGCCTGCTGTATCAGCTTCTACATAAGCATAGTTGCCCAAAACCTTAGCTTCCCTTACAAGTCCGGCTATTGGACAGTTGCCCATTTTTATCGGTATATATGGATTGCTCACATCAACTATGCTTAAGCCGGAATAGCCAAGCGTGAGATAAGCTTTTGAGTTGGTTACATAAATCCAAAAAATATTATCGGGTAATATAACCTGGCTAACAGCACGGATGGCGGATGGGTTGGTAATATCAACTATAAACATAATAGAGTCCATGGAGCAATAAGCGTAACTGCCATCAACGAAAACAGTTTTAAAATCGACACCACTCATCCATTTTGATTGAAGTGTAACATTACTTGACTGCGGGAAGGCAGTTTTAAAGGCTGCTATCAAGATGATAACAAATAGATATTTTTTCATGAGTTCGATTTCTCGATAATGTATTTTTCCAAATGTATGAAAATTAAGATGCCGGTAGTTATGCTTATTTGTTGAGCTGGTTAATTAGCTTAAACCGGAGTATTATTTTTCAATTTGTGAAATTCTTTTCGAAATCATAAGCATGGCATTTCTCTCTTTGCCTGTATAATTATCTATTTTCCATGAACCTATTCTTACTTCATAATAGCTGTTATTGAAGCAAATAAAGTTAACATGAAGTCTTTTATCTGATGATTAGGTTAGAAGTAAAGTAGCAATTGGCTTAATTCAAAATTTATTCAGAATATCTTTTGCATAAAAAAATCCTCTTCAAGTTTTTTGAAGAGGATTTTTCAAAATCATTTAATGTGATGTTCTATTTCTTTATATCGCCAGCTTCAATAATAAAGTCAATTCTGCGGTTAAGGTAGTCTGTGGCCTTAGAATCTTTACTTGCCAATGGCTCATTTTTACCTTTTGAGTCGGTCAGTATGCGTGCAGGGTCAATTCCATATACCTTTATCAGGTGCTCTTTAGCAGCTTCAGCACGTTTCATTCCCAGCTTGTTATTCAATTCATTTCCGCCCTGCTGATCGGTGCTGCCCACAATTTTTATTTTTAAATCAGGATTCATTTTCATAACACGCGCAACTGTTAAAAAACGATCGTAATAAATATTCTTAATATCAGCTTTGTTAAGGTCAAAGAAAACTGAAGGGAAAAATCCAACACCACCATTATTATTGGTTACATTTTCGTTGGTAATATTATCTCCACCACCACCACCTTTACCTCCGATGGTTAGCCCCTGGAAGTTAACCATTGTACCTGCCGGTGTTGCATTATCTTTATCACGGCTATCCGGAACACCATCACCATCCGTATCAATTTCTTTACCGGTGGCATCTACCTTCGCTCCACGCATACTATAGGGATCAGCATCAGTTGCATCTACAATTCCATCTGCATCAGTATCTATCGAGGTTCCATCTCCATAAACTTTTGAACCAGCCGGGGTTGTATTATCCCGATCAAATATATCGGCAACTCCATCTCTGTCCTTATCATTGGTTAAGCTATCTACTCGCTCACGCATTTCACCAAGGTCATTGTAAACAATTTCCATTGGGTTAACCCATTCCATAGCTTTTTTCTTTTTGCCAATGGTATAATTTACCTGTGCTGTAAAACTTGAATAGCCATCATAATTGGATCCGCTTATGTAAAGCCCTTCAAAATTATCGGTAAATGTTTTTCGATATACGTAGTCAAGGCCAACATTAAACTTACCAAAAGCATAGCGGGCTCCCAATCCGAATGGCAGAACAACATTGCTTACTTTTTTGGGATTGTTGTATTCCAAATAATCTGTGCCGTTATAACTATACATCAATTTGGGCTCGGTGTTGGCCATACCAAGACCGGCAGATAACTTAAAGTGTAAATTCGAGTTTCGCTTTATGAATGAAATATTTCCGAACGAATATCCCATTAGCACGCTGAATTCTGACATAGGGCAGTTGTAGTCAAGATAAGCTGAAGTGTCATATTTTTTTATGTAAACAGGGCCATCAGAATCGTCATTGAATTCACCAAAAACAGCTTTGGCTGTAAAACTTATAGAATGTGTCAATTGATAATTAACGTGACCGCCAAAAACAATATTTTGCTTAACGTTACCGGCTGAATTGGCCGATTCGCCTTGGTCCCTGATGTCGCTTTGAAGCATCATAACGCCACCAATCAGGCCCACTGACCAGCGATCGAATTGCTTACCTTTTGGTAAGCCGTACTTGTAAACTGTTTGACTAAAAGCAGCATTGGTGCAAAGAATTGCAACAACAATTAAAATTGATTTTTTCATCAGCATTTGTTTTGAGTAAGTTTTTTCAGCGTTCCGAGGACTGAAAAAATTTAAAGGGGGAGAACATTATAAGTGTGATGCAAGTATAAAACAAAAAATTACTTTACATATACTATTATCATTGAAGGAGTCAAAAAATATTAAACAAGGTACTGTTATTATTTTTTATTGCATACTCTATTTTTTTAACTATATCCTGAAAATGATCCTGGTTGGAAACAAAATCAACCTGTGTGCCGTCAATAATCAATCGATTAAGGTGTTTATTTTTATGCAGAAATGCATTATAAGCATTGCTGATATTTTGCAAATAGTCGCTTGTTATTTTCTTTTCAAACTCTCTTCCACGTTTGCTGATGTTATGCTGCAATCCTTCAACCGTGTTATCGATATATACAATCAAATCCGGCTGAGGCATTTTCTCATTCACAATACCAAAAAAATTTTCATATAACTGCAACTCATCCTTATTAAGGTTGTTGGTTGCAAATAACAACGACTTATTCAATAAATAATCGCTTACCACCAATTGATTTTCAGCAACTGCTTTAGCAAATGTTTTTTTCATTTGGTGGTAACGCGCAGCAAGGAAACTTAATTCAACCGGAAAAGCCCACCGATCCGGTTGTTCATAAAACATGGCCAGGAAAGGATTGTCGGCAAATTCTTCAAGCAACAATTCGCTTGAATAATAAGCAGAAAGTTGGGTTGCCAGCGAGGTTTTTCCTGACCCGATGTTTCCTTCAATTACAATATAGCGCGCTTGCATGCCTGCAAGTTGAAAGTTAATTTGCAATTTTAAAAATCAACTTTAATAATTCTTTGTCGGTCTCAGGCGTTTCAAATAAACAGGTTTAATCAAAATTTTGATTAAAATCAGAGATCAATTGTAAAATGAATGATCAATTGATACTATAGCTTGCGCAGAGTGCCTCTATTTTTATAAAAAAAACGGCAATTACTTTTATGTAAATGCCGTTTTTGATGATTGATGTATCTGGTTTATTGAACTACTAATTTCAGGTTATGTTCTGCACCATTGTAATTCACTCTAACATTATATATACCTTTTGGATAAGCATTCAGGTCAATAACTAACTGGTTATTACCATTCAATATCGAAATATCCTGATGAGCTACCTGTTGGCCAAGCAGGTCAAACATCATTAGCTGACCCTTACCTTCCGATATAGACTCAAACTGAACTGTTGAAGATGATGATGCCGGGTTTGGGTACAGGCTGATGTCTGAAATATCAAACAAACTGCCATCTTCCTTGCAGGTAAATGCAACGGCCTTTTGTCCGGGTACACTACTTCCACAACCATTGTTTGCCTTGCAGGTAATCACACCATTGATCGATCCCCAGTTAAGAACAATTGAAGTTGTTCCCTGTCCGCTTACTAATGTGCTGCCTGCAACTACTGTCCAGGTGTATGATGATGCACCTGCAACCGGTGCTACTGAGTAAGGTACACCCAACTGTCCTTTACAAGCCCAGTTGTTACCCGATATAACAGGTTGAGCAGGTTTAGCAGTTAATGAACGGCTAACTGCTGCACTGCTGCCACATCCGCTTTGCGCAACCACTGATATGGTTCCTGTTCCTATAAAAGTTCCTGTAAACTTCACATTAATGCTGGTGGTTCCCTGGCCTGATAAAATCAGTGCTCCGGCCGGAACTGTCCATTGGTAATAAGTAGCATTGGCAACTGCAGGGCAATTGTAATTAACATTGGTCATGTTGCACAATCCGCTTAATGGTCCGTTTATAGCCACCGGTGTTGCAGGAATGACAGATGAAACGGTATAAGCAAATGTTCTAGCAGGTCCTGATCCGCACACGTTACTGGCTACAACACTAAG
>JBGARN010000027.1:0-38919 GCA_044230205.1 Bacteroidia bacterium | reverse complement strand
GACAGGTGCAGGCTTAACCGTTATATCACTGCTATTACTAAAGCCAATCGTAGGTAAGTCGCTTGCTATAATTCTTACCCTGTATTCTGTTCCATAACTGATGCTATCAGGAATGCTGCATTGAATAGAACCTCCTATAGAACTGCTTATTGTTCCAATATTGGTATATGCAGGTGGATATTGGGCATTATTAAAAATCTGGGCCGTAAAAATATTTCCAGTATTGTATGTTCCGGTAACAGTATAATCAATATTAAATGCAGCTTTAGTGCAAATTGTAGCAGGAATATTCGATATCGTAATGGTATTTGGAATTGTCACTTCAATAAAATCACTATACAAGGGGAGCGTGCCTTTTGGTGAGTTTAAATCAACCAACTTTAGAAATATTCCTGTTAAAGGATCATAGCTAAAAACAGTTCCATAACCTGCTCCTCCACCTGAGTTGGTCATGCCATACAACTTTCCGTTTGAGGCCTGAAATAAACTTCCTTTGGGGCTCATTCCTGTTGATGAGCCATTGAAATTAAATAGCTTGTTGAAAACATTTGAGTTAGGATCATAGCTGAAAATAACACCATATCCATTTGTCCCGCCATTTTGTGTCAATCCATATAACTTTCCATTAGTGGCAAGAATTAAGTTACCACTGGGATTAGCACCTAAACCACTGCCATTAAAATCAAGAAGTTTTACAAAATTATTGGTTGAAGGATTATAACTGAATAACACGCCTAAACCATTTACTCCTCCGGAATTAGTTAAACCATATAGCAATCCATTACTGTGCTGAACTAAACTACCTTTAGGCCCACTTCCATTCAGCCAACCTGTAAAATCAATTTTCTTCTGAAATGAAGAGTTGGCGATATCATAACTAAATAATACGCCAATATTATTTACACCTCCCGATTGCGTTAAACCGTAAAGCAATCCATTACTTGCCATAACAAGGTTACCAGTAGGATAACTTCCCGATAATACATTAAAGTCATAATGTTTAGCAATCGTTTTGGAAGCGGTATCGTAACTGAAAATTGTACCTGACGAATTTAATCCACCATTTGTTGCCATTCCAAATAATTTTCCTCCTGGCACTTCAATTAACTTTCCATTCGGATAACTGCCTGTAACTGCGGAATTGAAATCAGCTAATTTTGAAAAGCCCTTTGTTAAAGGGTCTATTTTATAAATTACACCTTCGTCATTCATTCCTCCGGCAGAAGCCATACCGTACAATTGCCCGTTAAAAGCCTGTATGAGACCCGAATTGGGTTGAATACCGTTGGAATAGCCACCGAAATCAATAATTTTCTGATATTGATTAGTAGCCGGATTGAATGTAAATACCACACCTTTGGAATACAGACCGCCACTTTGTGACATACCATACAATAAGCCATTGGGTGCCTGAACCATGGTGCAGCCGTATTGCGCAGCTCCATTAATTCCTCCAAAATCAAAATGCTTCGTATATAGATTGTTACTCAATTGATAACTATAAATTACTCCAGAATTTGAAGCGCCACCATTATTAGTTAATCCGTATAATTTGCCGTTCATCGCTTGCATTACTCCATTAAAGGGTTGACCGCCTGAACCTCCATCAAAGTGTTTTAAAACGGATATACTATTGTTGGCCGGATTGTATCTGAATAAATACCCCATTCCATAATTACCACCATTAATGGTTGTACCATATAACTGTCCGTTAACTGCCTTATAAAGTGGTGACGCACTACTATTTCCGATACCAATTGTACTCATTACAGAATAATTGTTCGGATTAATTTTAAAAATTACTCCATTATTTGTTATGCCACAAAGCATCCCACCGTTTGTAAGAGTCAATCCACCTTCACACCCAATACCAACTCCAACTACACCACCGATAGGTTGTCCAAATAAATTAACACTAAACACATGACCATAATAGTTTGAAAAGCCATAAATTCTACCGTTTGACGATTGTACTATATTCCCCATTGGATTTGCGAATTGTCCATAACAATCAAACAACTTTGTGAAATTACGCATAGCTATCTCATAGTTAAAGATTACACCCTGATTATTTACACCTCCATTGTAGGTCATTCCATATAGTTTGCCATTGGATGCCTGAATTAATGAAGTATAAGGCCGTGCTCCATTTGAACCATTGAAATCAAATAGCTTAGTATAAGTGTTCGTTGATGGATCAATAGAGAATATTATCCCAACATTAGAGTTGCCTCCATTAGCTGTTACTCCATATAACAAACCATCATTGGCTAAACATAGTGAATTTCGAACCGGTTGGCTTCCAGCGTCTGCAGGGAAATCATAAGTTGTTGTATAATCGGTACCATCTAACTTTAACTTAAATACAGCTCCGGTGTTTTCTTTTCCACCGCTTTGCGCAGCACTCCATAATTCAATTTGCGCATTAACCCCAGTAATACTTATTACGAGGATTAATAATAGTAATTTCAGTTTCATAATTTTTGCTTTTAAGTGTAATAACAAGCAAAGCTACATTACATTAGTTCCTGAATTAAATGACCACAGTCATAGATTAAATACAATAATTCGAATTACTTTAATTTTTAAAATTTAGTGTCTTTCCAATTTTAGTGTATAAGAATTAGTTTTTTGTATTATTAATTCATACGCTGTCAAAAATTATTTCCGATGTGCAATATTTAATGCATATTGCATAATCATACAGTCAAACTACTACCAAATACAACTTACAAATGAAAACTGTACGTCACTTAAGTTTGATGTTGTTTACGTTTTTAATTTGCAGCTACACACATTACTCTTTAGGTCAAAATACTTTTTCAAGAACTTACAATAAAGGTAACTCAGGTTATGCAGTTCGCGAAGTTAACGGCAACAGTTATGTAGTGGCAGGAAGTACTGATTTTTACTATAATTTTCATTGGTTTATAATGTCATCATTAATAAACACCAACCTGCATCTTTTTAAAACGGACGCTAATGGTGTTTTGATATGGGAAAAAATTTTTAGCAAACCCAATACCCGCATGATTGCACGTTGGTTAGAGCCAACAAATGATAATGGCTTTATCCTGACAGGCGCATCAAACAGTGACATGGTGTGGCCACCTGACAGTAATGATATTATTCTTGTAAAAACAGATGCAGCCGGCACAGTGCAATGGTCGAAAACCTATGATACCAGTAAAGATGAACTGGGCTTTTGTGTTCAGCAAACCAATGACAGCGGCTACATCGTCAGTGGATTTTATGATGCTCAACCGGTGAGCATTGCTGGTAACACTTACATTATACTCATTAAGACGGATAATAACGGCAATATTCAGTGGGAGAAGAAATACCAGTTTGCTGTCAGAGATTTTAATACCCATGAGCCTTTTAGTTATGTTGTAAAGCAAACTGCTGACGGAGGGTATGTTGTAACGGGCACTACAGCTAATACCCACCCGGCAGATCTGAATGTAATGAGAACCGATGCATCAGGCAATCTGCTTTGGGCAAAATCATTTGACCATGATAATTCTTCTTTCAGAAACAGCCTGGGAATGGATATTATTGAAACACCGAATGGAGATTTTTTAATTGCAGGTAGTATGGATAAGACTTCTCCAAATCAAATTAACTATCCCTACTTTCTTAAAATTTCTAGCAGTGGTTCAGTTATTAAAGCCCGCTTCTTTGAAACCGTTCCTGCTTTAATGTTTCAAAGCGGATTTTCTTCAGTCATACAAACAGCTGATGGAGGATATTTTTTTACCGGCATGGGTGGATACAGCAATTTTGGTGACCAGGCACAACTCTTAAAAACCGATGCTAACCTGGATATGACCTGGAGCAGGGTATATACGGTTGATGGGGCTGCTACATTGGGAACCCGATCGGGCAGGCAGACCAGTGATGGCGGATTTATTTTTTCAGGCAAAAAACAAATGGCAGGTACTGTGTTATTAAAAACTAACAACCTTGGTTTAATAAACTGTAAAACTCCCGGCACACTAACTGAATTTATACCTTCACTCATCGTGCCTGTTTATACTCCAACAATAACCTCTGGTATAAATGTTAACCCTTTACTACTTAATACAACTACACCATTGGCAGATACTACGGTGACCTGTCCGCTAAATATTCTAATTCAGTTGCCTGTAAACCTGCTGAGTTTTAGTGCCGAGCCAATTAGTGGAGACATTAACAAAATAGAATGGGTAACTTCAAGTGAAACCAACAATAGTTATTTCAGTATTGAAAAAAGTATTGACCAATTTGATTTTAACGAAGTGGGAAGAATAAATGGCGCAGGCAATTCGGGCAGCAATCATCAATATTCGTTTTATGATTATGCCATGGATGCTGAAAAAACTATTTACTACAGGCTAAGGCAAACAGATTATAACGGAAACAGCAAGTTATCCCATACCGTTTCTGTAAAACAATTATTTAATAATAAGGAGGATTTTGAATACTTGTATGATTCCTATAATAAAAGTATTACTGTTACTATGATTGAAAATTCGGGCAAACCTGTCTGCTGTTCAATTGTAAGCGTGCTGGGCTTATCACTTTTAAATGAAACCATTTCCACTAATGGTAACAAAAGTTTTACAATAAGTACAACCAATATTCCACATGGCATGTATTTGCTTACCGTTAAAACAGGTTCAACCTGCTCTTGTCGTAAAATAGTACTTTAACATATTTGTAAACTTTGTAAACAGCCCCATTATTTCAATACTATTCTCAAGGCTAAGCATCATTCAAAAAACTTTTCCATCTTTCAATCGTTTAGGCATAAAATTATTGCAGTGCAGGTAATTATTATTGAAAATCTTTTTAAACAGTTTGTAATTCAAAGCTGTTGATGGTTTAGTTTGCTGTTAACCGTGGTGATGTATATGGTTTCTTAGGTCCTAATGGTGCAGGAAAAAGTACAACCATCCGTATGTTAGTGAACCTTATAACTCCAAATTCGATATCAACATATTTAATTGTAACTACAAGCAGCATCGCAATACCATACTCAGCAAGATTGGTTGCATTGTTGAGAAGCCTGATTTTTACACGTTCTTATCAGCACTGGATAACATGAATGTGTTTGCAAAAATGTCAGGCTTAAATAAAACCAAAAAAGAACTTAAGATATTACTTGACAAAGCCGGTTTGCAGGGACGCTATGGAGATAAAGTGAAAGCTTTTTCACACGGGATGAAACAACGGCTAGGTATTGCACAGGCCTTATTGAACAACCCTGAGCTGATTATACTTGACGAACCTACCACCGGGCTCGATCCACAGGGAATTATTGATATCAGAAACATGATTATGCAACTGAGCAAAGAAGAGAATAAAACTATTTTGCTCTCGTCACATATTCTTTCTGAAATTGAATTGATCAGTAACAGGATGGTAATTATAAATAAAGGCAAAACAGTAGCAGAAGGAAGTGTCAAGGAACTGCTTTCAGCTGATAATCTATTGGTGACTTTTAATGTTGGGGATACTCAACTTTCGAAATCAGTATTAAGTGAAAGTGTATTTGCCGGTAAAATAAAATCTATAACAGGTTTAGAAATCGTTCTCCAGATTAACCAAACAGAAATTGCAGTTGTTAACAAACTGCTGGTTGCAAATGGAATTGACATTAATGAAATTTCTTTCAGGCGCCCTCTTGAAGAGCGGTTTCTTCAACTAACAGCAACATCAACCGGTAATGTTCAGCATCTGCAATGATTCGTACTATTTACATAGAATTATATAAGATAGCCGGCAAACCGCGCAGCTATATCGGCTTTATATTTATTGCCGTGATTGGCTTGCTGATTCACCTGGCTATGTATTTAGATGGCACTGCGTATATTAGTATGGTTACCCAATCACTGGAACAAACTTTTAACATTGAGGGTAAAATACTTAATGGCAACCTGGTTTGCTTTATCATCCTTCAGATGCTGATCATTCATGTACCATTGCTGGTAGCACTGGTAACAGGAGATTTAATGAGTGGTGAAGCAGCATCAGGCACATTACGTTTGCTGGCTACTAAGCCTGTTTCACGTACGCATCTGTTAATGGCCAAATTCATTACCGGTGCTATTTATACATTCATATTATTGAATTTTCTTGCTGTTGTCGCATTGGCGGGAGGCTTGTTCATTTTCGGAAATGGCGACCTTATTGTGCTGCGCTCTGACGGACTTACCATATTACCTGAAGGTGATATTTTATGGCGATTTTTTGCTGCATTTGGTGTTGCATATGTTGCATTGCTGGCAGTAGCTGCATTGTCATTTATGCTTTCCTGCTTCAGCAACAATTCCATCGGGCCAATTATTACAACAATGGCAATAATTATTTTGTTTACCATAATTGCCACACTTGAAGTTTCACTGTTTGATACCATAAAGCCTTATCTTTTTACAACCTACATGGTATCATGGCGGTTATTTTTTGATGAGCCTGTTGAATATACGCGCATTATTAATTCACTGCTGATACTTGGTGCGCATATTATATTATTTCTTCTCATAGCCTTAAGGCACTTCAATAAAAAAGGTATTCTGATCTGAGTGTAATGAATCTTTCCGGAAAATTTATTTACATAACATTTTTAATTGTCATTTATTTATTTGCCGGCTTGCCTAATAATTGCTGCAACGCTCAAAGCAATGCAAATGCTATAATTAATAGCGTAAATAAAAAATTCAATGCTGTTAAAGATTACAAAGCATCGGCTATCATAAAAACTGATATTCCGTTTGTAAAAATGTTTCCTGTTAATGCTGATATTTACTTTAAACAACCAGACAAAATTCACATTGATACAAAAGGTATCGCCATACTTCCCAAGCAAACCAATGGATTTATGATGAGCGTTTTAAAAGACAGCGCCTCTTTTATGGCTATTGATGCAGGAACAACCTTGATTAACAATATCAGTTTACACATTATCAAAGTCCTGCCAACATCTGATACTGCTGATATTATACTTGGCACTTTTTATATTGAAGACAATACGGCATTGGTTCACAAAGCACAAATTACCTCTAAGTCAAGAGGAACTGTAGATATTTTGATGAAATACGGAAAGTTTGCCAACTACAGTTTACCGGATACACTCATATTCGAAATGGATGTAAACAAGTTTAAAATTCCAAAGGCAGTGGCAGCCGACTTAGAAAACGAAACCAAAAAAGATACCGGTAAAAAACCCAAAAAAGGAAAAGTGACAATTGCCTATAAAAACTACATTGTGAATAAGGGAATTGATGACAAAATTTTTAAAAACTAACCCGATTTTCAAAGCTGTCACTGCTCTGCAAAGCTGCCAGAGATATGATAGCCAGCTTCACAGCTAAATCTTTTGTCTGTATGGCAACTTTGACTTTTAATAATCAAAAAGAGTTAACCTTTCATTAGCTTTTAATATTGTTATTGTTTAATTATTCGTTTTGTATCTTTATTGCCATCTATTAAAATCATTACTTCATGATTTCATCTCCATCAAAAACAACAATAGCCACTAACGGTTCAAGCAATGGCATTAACACCAATGGTGAAACACTCACCAAAGTTGCTTATGTAAACGATATGGCTTATGAAATAAAAGAAGGCGAAACCATTCTGACATTCCTTCGCAGAAATTTCGGGCCGAAGTTTGTACCAACATTATGCGATGCTCCTAATCTTGAGCCTTTTGGATCATGTCGTGTATGCAGTGTTGATGTAGCCCTGGTGGAAAATGGTCCGGTGAAGACACTTGCGTCATGCCATACACCTGTAACTGCCGGAACGTATATTTATCCAGATAGTGAAAGCATACAAAAGTTGCGTAAGAATATAATTGAATTGGTGCTCACTGATCACCCACTTGATTGTTTAACATGTGAAGTGAATAATAATTGTGAGTTGCAGGAAGTAGCGGCACGCGTAGGAATCAGGGATGTGCGCTATCCTGAAGGAAAAAACCACCTTAACAGAAAAAAAGATTTGAGTCATCCTTATATGACTTCCGATTTTACAAAATGCATCAACTGTTTTCGCTGCGTAAGAGCATGCGATGAAGTACAGGGGCAATTTGTACTTAGTATGGCCGGACGAGGATTTGACAGCCACATCATTAAAGGAAGTGATGTAAGTTTTAAAGAAAGTGATTGTGTGAGTTGTGGTGCATGTGCCCAGGCCTGCCCTACTTCAGCTATAAGTGATGTATTCGAATCAAAATCTATTGCCAAAGCAAAAACAACACGTACCATTTGTACCTATTGTGGTGTTGGATGCAATCTTGAGGTTGCAACCGTGGGTGGAAAAATAAAATCCATACAGGCGCCCTACGATGCAGAAGTAAACCAGGGACATACATGTTTGAAAGGCAGGTTTGCATTTTCGTTTTATAATCATCCTGATCGTTTGCGAACCCCATTAATTAAAAAGAATGGTGAATTTGTTGAAGCAACCTGGGACGAAGCATACGACTTCATTGCAAAAGAACTTACCCGGATAAAAAATGAATCAGGACCTGATTACATTGCAGGCATCTCATCTGCAAGGTGTACTAATGAAGAAAACTACCTGATGCAGAAGTTTATTCGTGCAGTTATCGGCACTAACAACATTGACTCTTGCGCCCGCGTTTGCCATTCGCCAACAGCACTTGGCATGCAACGCACTTTTGGTACTGGTGCAGCCACTAACAGTATTATTGATTTGAAATATACTGATTGCATAATGGTAATTGGTGCCAATCCAACTGAAGGTCATCCTGTAACAGGCGCCAAGCTAAAGCAGTTTGCAATGAAGAAGCCAAGCATTGTAATTGATCCGCGTAGAACTGAACTGGCCAAATATGCAACCTATCATTTGCAATTGCGCCCGGGCACCAATGTGGCTGTGCTTAACATGATGCTGCATTACATTGTAAAAGAGGGGTTAGCCAGGAAAGAATTTATCGATAGCCGAACTGAAGGATATGCCGATTTTGAAAAACATATTCTGAATCTTGATATTGATAAACTGGAAAGTGTAAGCGGTGTTGACCGCAATTTAGTTCGCCAGGCTGCTATTTTGTATGCATCGTCACCTAATGCAATGTCTTTCCATGGACTGGGAGTAACTGAACATTACCAGGGCACCTATACAGTAATGCTTATTGCTGACCTTGCTATGATTACCGGTAATATTGGAAGACGTGGTGTAGGTGTGAATCCGTTGCGTGGCCAGAACAATGTACAGGGAGCGGCCGATATGGGTTGCCAGCCTCACCAGGGGGCAGGCTACCTTGAAGTTACTGATTTGAAGTATCACAAATTGTACGAAGAATTTTACAATGCCCGATTGCCTTTGCATATTGGTTATAAAATTCCACAAATGTATGATGCAGCATTAAACGGTAAACTGAAAGCGCTTTGGTTAATGGGTGAAGACAATGTACAAACTGATCCGAATACCAATCATGTTAAAAACGCTTTAAGCAAATTGGATTTGCTGATTGTGCAGGAAATATTTATGACTGAAACTTCAAAAATGGCTCATGTTGTTTTGCCGGCAGCTTCATTTTTGGAAAAGAACGGAACGTTTACCAATGGCGAACGGAGAATACAACGTGTACAGGAGGTTATTGAGCCCATTGAAGGAACAAAAACTGACGGTCAAATAATGGTTGATATCATGAACCGTATGGGATATCCTCAGCCTGAATATCATCCTCGTTGGGTATTGAATGAAATTTCTCAGATCGTTCCGTTTTTTGCAGGCGTTAAATGGGATGAATTAGGAGAGAATGGCAAACAGTGGCCTGTGTTGCCTGATGGTAGTGACACTGAAATTTTGCATACTGAAACTTTCAAACGCGGCAAGGGAAAATTTGCAATTGCTGATTGGGAAGAATCTCCGGAAGTAGTAAAAAACGGAAAGGAATTTCCATATATCATTACAACCAACCGCGAGCTGGAGCATTATAACTGCGGTACTATGACACGCAGGACAAAAAATTCTGAAATACTTTCTGAGGATCTCTTGTTAATCAACCCCGAAGATGCTGCAAGGCATTTTATTACCGAAGGTGATATGGTATGCGTAGAGAGCGCAAGAGGTAAAATTGATGTTAAAGCAAAAATCACTACCGATGTAAAACCGGGAGTGCTTTCATCTACTTTCCACTTCCCGGAAATACGAATGAATGATATAACTTCAAGTGTTGCTGATACCGATGCCCTTTGCCCTGAATATAAAGTGGTGGCATGCACCATCAGAAAAAGTAAGGGCAAGTACAAAGCTGTAAGCAGTGAAACATAATTGCAGTTTTGTAACGGTTACCCCATAAACATCTATTTTGCCTGACTTAAAATGACACCGCGTGAAGCACTGATTCAGTATTGGGGATTTTCACACTTCAGACCATTGCAGGAGGAAATTATTCATTCAGTAATGAATGGCAATGATACCCTGGCACTTTTGCCAACCGGTGGAGGTAAATCAGTTTGTTTCCAGGTTCCTGCACTCTGTCTGCCGGGAATATGCATTGTTGTTTCTCCACTTATTGCATTAATGAAAGACCAGGTTGCCAACCTCAGGAATAAAGGTATTAAAGCGTTAAGCATTGTATCAGGAATGACCAACCGCGAAGTAGATACTGCATTGGACAACTGCATTTATGGCGATTATAAATTTTTATACCTGTCGCCTGAACGTTTATTGTCAGACATGGTACAAATGCGAATTGAAAAAATGAATTTGAATTTGTTTGCCATTGATGAAGCTCATTGCATTTCGCAATGGGGTTACGATTTCAGGCCATCTTACCTTCAGGTTGCTGATATTCGAAAACTGCATCCTGAAAAACCTCTGCTGGCATTAACTGCAACTGCTACAAAAGAAGTGCGACAGGATATACAGGAAAAGTTACTATTCAGAAAAAAAAATGTTTTTGTAAAGAGCTTTGAGCGGAAAAACCTGAACTATGTGGTATTCAATGAAGAATTTAAACAAAAAAGAATAGTTGAAATCCTGAACAAAGTACCCGGAAGTGCAATTGTATATTGCCGAAACAGGCGAAGAACCCAGGAAATTGCCCAGTACCTTAACTTTAATAACATCAGTTCAGATTTTTATCATGCGGGATTAACTCCCGATAAACGAAGTGTAAAACAGGATGCATGGAAAAACAACACACTGCGTGTAATGGTTGCTACCAATGCCTTCGGTATGGGTATTGATAAACCAGATGTTCGTTTGGTGATACACTTTGATTTACCTGATAATCTTGAATCATATTACCAGGAAGCTGGACGGGGAGGCAGAGATGAAAAAACATCATATGCTGTATTACTTTATAACCCGTATGATATTGAAGAACTAAAAAACAGGATTCAACTCAATTTTCCCGAGCTTAAGAATATACAGGTTACTTATAACGCACTTTGCAATTTCCTGCAAATACCCATGGGAAGCGGCAATGGCGTTTCCTATGAATTTGACCTTAATGCATTTTGCAACCAGTATAATCTTAATGCAGCCAATGTTTCATCAATACTGAAAGTTCTGGAGCTGGATAAACTAATCGTATTGAATGAAACTGTATTTACTCCTTCCAGAATTATTATAAAACTTAACAGTGTAGATTTATACAATTTCCAGGTACAGCATAAAAACTATGATCATTTTATAAAAACCATTTTAAGATCATATGGCGGAGTGTTTGATTATTATACGGAAATACATGAAGGCGATCTTGCACGCAGAGCAGGTATTGAGATAAGCCAGGTGATTGAAAATTTAAAACTGCTGCAAAAAATGGATGTGATAGAATACCTGCAGCAAACAGATAAACCACAGTTGCAGTTTCTTCATGACCGTATTCCTCCGCGCCATCTTGAAATTACCAAAGAAACACTGGAATTAAGAAGGCAGCGTTTTGAAAAGCGAATCCATGCAATAATAAATTATGTTAAACAGCATCATCAATGCAGGAGTATTTTATTGCTCAGGTATTTTGATGAACCTGCTTTACATCGATGCGGGGTATGCGACTATTGCAGGCACAGAAATAAATTAAATTTAAATGATGTTGAATTTGAAACCCTTATCAACCAGATTAATGACAAGCTCAAAGAAAAAAAACTAACCATTGACGAACTGGCACAAACGATTGAATTCAGGCACCAGGAAAAAATTATGGCCGTTCTTGAATGGCAAATTGACCAGGGTAAAATTTTGCTGAATAAAGAAAATCAACTGCTGTTGCAGTAACCTTTAGTTATTATTCTGTGCTCAGGCTGTTTCTTCCTGTTCTTGTGACTTGAGTAGCTGCACTTCGCAACTGATGCGAATGTCTTCACTCACCAGCACACCTCCTGATTCGAGGGACGCATTCCATTCAAGTCCCCAATCCTTACGGTTAATTTTTCCATTTAAGGTAATTCCGGCTTTTTCGTTGCCCCACGATCTCTCATTGTACCGCCAAATTCAACATCCAGCTTAATTCTTTTGTAATTCCTTTAATGGTAAGATCTCCATACAATTCATAGCTCCCATCGTTGTCAACATTTTCAAAAGTGTTGGCTTGAAAGTTATTTGCTTGTGATTGTCAACATCAAAAAAATCTTCAAATGAGCATCGCGTTTATCATCGCCTGTGTCAACAGAGGCCGGATCCATCCAAAAATCAACTTCGGCCGACAACAAATCATTTCCCGTGGTATATATACTTGCATCATAATTTTTGAATACACCTTTAACATTAGTAATCATCAGGTGCCGCACCTTAAATGCAATTTCAGAGTGCGAAGGGTCAATTACCCATTTTACTTTTTTTGACATAACTGCAACGGTTTAATTAGTAATATGTGTTTAATAGTTATTATGTTTTAATCTTCACGCTTTGCAAAAAAGCTAATCGGGTTTCGCGAACGTGGCGTAAGCTCTCTTGATTTATACGGCTCTTCAAGCTCCTCCACATTACCGGGATAACTAAGTGCTATAAAAGCAACTGGCTCTAACTCTAGCGGCAATTTGAAGGTTTCGATGGTTTTATCATAATCAAATCCTGCCATGATATGACCACGAATTCCCAGCGAAGTTGCCTCAAAAAATAAATGTGCATTTGCGGCACCAACATCATGCAAAGCATGTCGGTTCAAGTTATCAGTTTGGCCCATATTGGTTTTTGCTAGGCTCAATATCAGAACTGCGGCTTTTCGTGCCCATGAACGATTACCTGCCGATAAACACGAAATCATTTTTTTAAATGCTTCGCTTTCTTTAAATGCATAACGATAACGCCAGGGTTGTTCATTCATACTACTGGGAGCCCATGAAGCAGCTTCGAGTATTTGGTTGAGCGTTTCCTGTGTTATTGCCCTGTCAGAAAAAGCTCGGCCACTCCATCGTTTTCTGATAATCGGATGAACCGGGTATTTTGTTACAGCTTCTTTCATATTTTAAGTAAAAGGGGAGTAATGAAATGTAACTTGAAAATATTCATTGTGTTCAAAGCTATTTGAATTGATAATGCCAAACAAATATTTTTTATCCAGATTGATTGATTTACTCTATTTACCCTGTAACTTCTTAATATCATTAAGTTTTAATAATGCTTCAACAGGAGTAAGCGTATTAATGTCTGTTCTTAAAATCTCTTCCCTGATTTGTTCAAGTACCGGGTCGTCCAGTTGAAAAAATGAAAGCTGGAATGCATCTTTTTGTTCTTTGAGCTTTGCTGATTTTAGCATTTGTGCCGAGCTATGTGATTGTTCCAATATTTCGAGCATACTGCCGGCACGCGTTAATACCTTTACAGGCATGCCTGCCATCTTAGCCACATGAATACCGAAGCTGTGTTCTGAACCACCTGCAACCAGTTTTCTTAAAAACAGTATCCGGTTATCCACTTCCTTAATGGAAACATTATAATTTTTAATGCGTGGAAATAATGCTGCCATTTCATTAAGCTCGTGGTAATGAGTAGCGAAAAGTGTTTTTGCCTTTAGTTGATGTTCATGCAGGTATTCTGCAATTGCCCATGCAATGCTTATTCCATCATAGGTAGAAGTGCCTCTTCCTATTTCGTCAAGCAAAATTAAACTGCGGTTACTTAAGTTGTTTAGTATGCTTGCTGTTTCATTCATCTCCACCATGAAAGTTGATTCGCCTGAAGATATATTGTCACTTGCCCCTACCCTTGTAAATATTTTATCAACCAAACCTAATTCAGCAGAGGCAGAAGGAACAAAGCTTCCGGCCTGGGCCATCAGGCAAATTAATGCTGTTTGTCTTAACAACGCACTCTTGCCGGACATGTTCGGACCGGTTATTATAATTATCTGTTGGGTTTCATTATCAAGATAAACATCATTGGCAACATATTGTTCGCCTAATGGCAATTGTTGTTCTAGCACAGGATGCCTGCCTGATTTTATACTCAAGGCATATCCATCATTTAAATGCGGCTTAACATAATTGTGTTCCACCGCTGCAGTTGCAAAACTTAAAAGACAATCTAACTGGGCAATGACCAATGCATTCTGCTGAATTGGCTTTATGTATTGTGCGATGTCAGTTACTAAATCCGAAAATATTTTTTCTTCCAGAGAAAGAATTTTCTCCTCAGCGCCAAGTATTTTCTCTTCGTATTCTTTAAGCTCAAGTGTGATGTAGCGCTCAGCGGTAGTTAGCGTTTGCTTGCGAATCCAATCCGAAGGCACCTTGTTCTTGTGAGTATGAGTTACTTCAATATAATATCCAAACACATTATTAAATGCTACTTTAAGTGAAGGGATATTGGTCTTTTCACTTTCTCGTTTCTGAATTTGCGCCAAAAATTCCTTTCCACTCCGCGAAATTGATCTCAGTTCATCCAGTTCGCTATTAATACCGCTTTTAATGGCACCACCTTTTGTTATGACTGCTGGTGGTTCATCAACAATTGTGTTTTCAATTTGCAATGCCAGTACAGAACATGGGTTTAACTGATCAGCAAATACCATCAGCTGCTTGTTATTGCTGCTTAAAGCAAGTTGCTTAACCGGTTCAATGGCTAGTAATGCACGTCTGAGTTGAATTACTTCACGGGGTGTAATTTTTCCGATTGCTGCTTTAGATACTATTCGTTCAAGATCGCCAATAAGCTTAAGCTGATGAAGCACCTTTAAAGCAATTTCAGTTTCATGCACAAAATAATTTACAACCTCCAGCCTGTCGTTTACGGGATGCAAATCCTTAAGCGGCATCACCAGCCATCTGCGCAACATACGGGCACCCATTGGCGAAACTGTTTTATCCAGCACATCAACTAATGTTTTGGCTTTTGAATTTTCTGAATACAGTAGCTCCAGGTTACGAATGGTAAATTTATCGAGCCACACATATTTATCTTCATTTATTCGCGAAATGGAGGTGATGTGCCCCAGTTTATCATGCTGCGTGTCACTTAAATAATGTAACACAGCACCTGCTGCTATAGTTGCAGCATTTAACTCATCAATACCAAAACCTTTTAGCGAATTAGTTTGAAAATGTTTAAGCAGTAACTCTCGGGTAAAATCATGCTGAAATACCCAGTCATCTAATTGATAGGTGTAATATTTTTTACCGTAGCGCTCAGTAAACTCTTTTTGTTTTTGTCGTGAAAAAATAATTTCACTTGGGTTAAAATTCTGCAACAATTTATCCAGGTAATCAGCATTACCCTGGCCAATTAAAAATTCACCGGTACTTACATCTGCAAAAGCAACACCATACTCATGCTCGCTCATATACACTGCTGCCAGGAAATTATTGGCACGGTGATCAAGAATCTTATCATTAAAAGCAACTCCGGGGGTAATAAGTTCAGTAACACCTCGCTTAACAATTGTTTTAGCAAGTTTCGGATCTTCCAGCTGGTCGCAAATTGCCACACGCATGCCCGCACGTACCAGTTTAGGTAAATATGATTCTAATGAATGATAAGGGAACCCCGCCAGTTCTGTCTCACTTGGCGAACCGGCTCCCCGCTTGGTGAGCACAATGCCAAGTATCTGGGCTGTTTTTACAGCATCTTCATTAAAAGTCTCATAAAAATCACCTACACGAAAAAGCAGCAAAGCATCAGGATACTTTGCTTTGATGGCATTGTATTGCTTCATCAAAGGCGTTTCGGGTGCCGATTGTTTTGCAGGACGATTTTTAAACTGGGACATTTAACACAAATGAAATTAATGATAGCACTTGGGCATGGTTACTTACTGATAAATTATGAAAGTATTAAACCGTAAAGATTATTCAGCATTAGCAGTTTATTTTTCATTCAAAAAGTTGTCATCCTTATTTTACTTTTCAACCTAATAATAATATTGTGATGTTTGTTTTGAATTTTAGGTGGCTAATATGCAATTTCGCTTTTGAAAACCATTGTATAAAGAACTAACAGTGCTATACAGCTTATGCAAAAAACCAAGAATGAAGAATTAGGGAGGAAAACCATAAACGAGTTTAAGCTTGCCTCAAAAATTCCGCTTATAGTAATACTTGATAATATACGCAGTGCACTAAATGTTGGCAGTGTTTTCAGAACTGCCGATGCATTTTTGATTGAAGCTGTTTATTTATGCGGAATAACAGCTGCACCACCGAACCGCGAAATAAGTAAAAGTGCGCTTGGCGCCACAGAAACGGTTTCGTGGAACTATTTCGAAACCACGCATGAGGCAGTAATTCAATTAAAAAAGTTGGGATACAAGGTGATTTGCATAGAACAAACTGACGGAAGTATTATGCTTAATGATTTTAATCATCACCCAAATCAAAAAACAGCCATAATTTTCGGTCATGAAGTTGAAGGTGTTCAGCAGGAAATTGTAAACCTTTGCGATGCCTGCATAGAAATACCCCAGCAGGGAACAAAGCATTCGTTGAATATTGCAGTATGCAGCGGAATAGTAATGTGGGAGTTTTACAATAAAATGAAATTGACCAAATAGTTTTAGGATTTGTAATTAAAATTGATAAATTTATAACAACTAACTATTATTATAATCACATGAAATTACCCCTCAGTTTAAGTACTGTTTTGCTTATTGCTTTTGTTTTAAATACCCAGGCGCAAAATTCGAAGGTGCTGGAACGCTATCCTAATAATGCAGTTAAACAGGAAATTATTACCGCTGCAGACTCTTCCTACATGGTTCTGATAGATTATTACAAAAATGGTAAAAGGCAAAGCGTTGATACGTTGGTTAATGATGCGCTGGTTGGCTGGAGTACTGAATATAATGAAGATGGCACAATTTACGTAAGTCAGTTGTTTTATTACAACACGCCATTAGTCCAAAGATTTTACCTTTATTATAAAGATGGTGTTTTAAAAACCGAATGGATTTCAGATACCCTTAAGCGCGATGCTAACCCTGTTGACATTGAACCGGCCAACGGCACCTGGAAAGAATATTATCACAACGGAAAGCTAAAAATGGCCGGAAGAAAGAATGAAAACCGGAATAATGATGGTGAATGGATATACTATGATGATTCTGGTAAGGAAGCCAAACGCGTTTTCTATATTAACGGTAAAAAAGTTGAATAGCACTGCTACTCAAAATCGAGGTACAAAAGGTATTTCTTTCTTATTTTTTTAAATGCATTAATATCATTCTCCCACGATTTTCTTATTTCTGCTTCACTTTTATCAGTTTGAATCATTATTCGCAACTCATCAGTTCCTGCAAGCTTATCAAAAAAAGGATTGAAAAATGCCGACTGATCCTTTGAATTCATATAAAAACCAATAAGCCATTTTAACTCTAGTTTTTTGCTGGATAAAACCGATGCAGCAGATTTGGTTAAATCCATCCCATAGCATTTTTGATTAAGATAAGGTGGGTTCTCAGCAACGCCTGCAATTTTTTTAGGTGTAAATGTAAAACCCTTAATAGTTGAATCGGTAGTACCAATAATCTGGAAAGGTTTTTCTGTTCCTCTGCCTACACTAACAGCTGTACCTTCAAATAAACATAATGACGGATACAAATACACAGCATTCATATTTGGCAAATTAGGTGATGGTGGAACAGGAAGACTATATAATTTGGTATGATCAAAATTAGAGCATTGGATAACAGTGAGGTCGCATTTTAATTTTGAATCCAGCCAGTTTTCTCCATTCAGCATTTGTGCATATTCACCAATGGTCATTCCATAAACAATTGGTACCGGCTGTCGCCCGACAAATGATCTGAATGAATCTTTAAGCACAGGACCATCAACATAAAAAGAATTGGGATTAGGCCTGTCGAGCACAATTACTTTTACCTTATTAACTGCACAGGCATCCATAATAAATTCCAGGGTACTTATATAGGTATAGAAGCGCGCACCTACATCCTGAATATCAAACACTATAATATCTATTCCGGCAAGATCTTCAGTGGTAGGTTTTTCATTTTTTCCATAAAGAGAAATAACAGGCAGCCGGGTTTTGCTATCTGTATCATTCTTAACATTACCACCTGCTTCAACATTTCCCCGGAAACCATGCTCAGGTGCAAAAACCTTTTTCACTTTTACTTTAAGTGCTAACAGGCTATCAACTAAATGTGTTTTGTAAAAAATCGATGTTTGATTAGCCACCACGGCAACATTTTTATTTTTTAATTTTGGCAGATACTCCGCAGTTTGAAAAATTCCGGGTAAGATGACTGACTGTGATGATTCAATCATGGCACGCGCCTTCATAGCATTGCGTTTAAGGTCATCTACCTGGCCGTAACCCAGCACCATAATAAATATACCGCTTAGCGTAAGTATCAGTTTAAGATTTTGTTTCATTTGCACTTAAGTAATTGCGCAAACATATAGTAATAGCAGCTACCATTGCATAAATAATTTTATAAATCAGGTTTGCTTCATTTTGAATATTGAACTGAATATAGCCAGGCGAATTCTATTCGACAGCAGTAAAAACAAATCTGCTACAAGGCCTATTATAAAAATCGCCTTGTTCAGTATTGCGCTGGGACTTGCTGTAATGTTAATTTCAGTAATGGTGGTAACAGGATTCCAGAATGAAATAACGGGCAAGGTTACCGGTTTTGGCGGTCATATCGTTATAGGAAATTTTACTTCAAACCAGTCCTATGAATCAGAACCATTTGATGCATCTCAACTTGATTTGAAAAAAATTGAAAGCCTGCCGCATGTAGAACATGTGCAACAGTTTGCAGTAAAAGCAACTGTTATAAAAACAAGTGATGAAATTCAGGGAGCAGTACTCAAAGGAATTGGTAAGGACTACAATTGGGATTATTTGAAAAAGCACCTTACCGCAGGATCAATTCTGCATTGGAGTGATAGTGCAAAAAGTGATGATGTAATTATTTCTGAAAAAATTGCCAATATGCTTCACCTTAAACTAAAAGATAAGGTGTATTTCTACTTTATAGAAGGTGGTAATCAATTGATCAGAAAATTAACTATTCAAGGAATTTATAATACAGGATTTGACGAAGTTGACAATACTTACATCTTTTGCGATATCAGGCAAATTCAACGTTTGAATAACTGGAAGATAAATGAAATTGGAGGATATGAAGTATTGATTGATGACTTTAAAAACCTGGATAAAACTACAGCCTCCGTTTACAATGCAACCGGATTTCAATACAACAGTAAAAGCATTAAAGAATTTTACCCGCAGATTTTTGGTTGGCTCGGCTTAATTAACGCCAATGTTTATATCATTATCGGTTTGATGTTATTGGTTGCTTGTATTAATATGACTTCAACATTACTCATCATAATACTTGAAAACACATCGGATATTGGTATTTTAAAAGCACTTGGTGCCAGGGATGTATCAATACGGAAAATATTTTTCTACGTATCACTTTACCTGGTAGCCGGAGGTATTTTTTTAGGAAACGTGCTTGGACTTGGGCTGGCTATGCTGCAACATTATTTTCACATCGTTACCTTACCTGAGGAAACCTATTATATTGCTTATGCACCTGTTTCATTCTCATTTTTCGGCATAGCTATTCTCAATCTTATAACCCTGGTGGTTTGTGTGGTAGTGTTATTGGTTCCTGCATTAATAGTTAGCCGCATTCAACCTATTAAGGCAATACGTTTTGAATAGACCTGAGATTAATGTTTATATAGGGCAATTAAAAAAGCCTGTTTGTGCACACAAACAGGCTTCTCTTTAATAAGTGATAGGGTTGAATATTTGTATTATGCAGCTCGCTGTACGTTTACTGCATTAACTCCGCGTTTGCCTGGGTTACTTCGTAAGTAACTTCATCGCCATCGCGAATCTGATCTTTCAAACCTGTTGAATGGACAAATACGTCTTGTCCGGTTTCACTGTCACAAATAAATCCATAACCTTTGGAATTATTGTAAAATTTTACTTTTCCTTTTTTCATTTAAAATAATGTATTATTAATAATTGCAAAACAAAGGTAGTATAATAAGGCTACCAACAACCAATTTATTTGTTTAAACAATAAAGTTTTTTGGAGGAAAAGCTTAACCCTGTTTCAAAAGATGTGAATGAAAAACCAAAAACTGATAAAAAATCTGCCTAATTAAAGATGACTCATGTTCAGGCAAAGTTAATTACCTTTTCAGCTTTACCTTTAAAATTAATACCGAGGTAGGGCGTATTTTTTGATTTGGAATGGATATGCTCGCGGCCAAAAGTCCAAGAAACATTTGGATTAAAGATGGTAAAGTCGGCAGGCTCACCTTCTCTCAATTCATAAACCGGAAGGTTTAAAATACGTCTTGGGTTAACAGTAAACTTCTCTATCAAGCTGCTTAAATCCATGCTGTTCTGCATACTGTTCATCACCACACCAAAAAATGATTCAAGGCCAATCATGCCATAAGCAGCATAATCAAATTCAACCTGCTTCGATTCGAAATGCTGCGGGTTATGATCAGAAACAATTACATCAATGGTATTGTCAGCTACTGCATTTCGCAATGCCTCAACATCTGCTTTTGATCTTAGCGGAGGCTTAACTTTAAAATTACTGTCAAAAGTTGTAAGATCGTTATCAGTATTTAGCAAACTATAAGCTGCAACATCACAGGTAACTCTTAGTCCTTTTCTTTTAGCTGCTCTTATCAGTTCCACACTTTTGGCACTTGAAACACATGAAATGTGAATAGAAACATCAGCATATTCGCTTAGCTGAATATCGCGAGCAACAATTAATTCTTCAGCAAGTGATGGCACACCTTTAAAACCAAGTTTTGTGGTGGCAGCACTTTCATTCACCTGTCCTTGCATTGCCAGTGCATTATCTTCTGCAAAAGTTATTATTAGTGATTCTATATTTTCAGCATATAACAATGCCCTTAATAAAAGGCCTGAATCATGAATTGTTCTTTTATCATCAGTAAATGCAACTGCACCGGCACACTTCATATCATAAAGCTCACACAACTCTTTGCCTTCAAGGTTTTTGGTTACTGCTCCAATGGGGTATACATTTACTGTATTGTTGGCTGTTTTGTTAACGATATACTCAATTTGCGATTTGGTTTGTAAAGGTGGTACAGTAGAAGGCATTAAAGCAACAGCTGTAAAACCACCTGCTGCTGCAGCAGCACAACCTGTAAGCAAGTCTTCCTTATATTCTTCACCGGGGTCACAAAAGTTAACTTTCATATCAAACCATCCGCGCGAAATGCAATTGCCTTTAGCATCTATTATTTCATGATGATGGTCGGAATTAATATAATCACTTATGGTTTGAATGATACCGTCAACAATTAATATGTCTTTAATTGTTCCATTGTGGGGGGAATGTTTATCAATAATCTTAGCCGCTTTTATTAACATATGGTATTAAGTATTTGGTTTATTGTTTAGCTATTTTGTTTTACTAAATGTAATCTGAATATTTCATTTCAAAAAACGCAGGAACATAACTTCTATTGCAAGAAACAGCAGAGCAAATATTATGCACATTTTCCAATACCGTGATCCTTCACTAAGCTCACTCAGTTTTTGGGTGATACTGCCTTCAATTGCATTCAATGTTTTGTAATTTGACAAATCAAATTTCTCCAGTTGTAACTTCAGATCTTCGGTATTAAAACACGATAAATCCGATTCGGTGTTACTGTAATTCATTGATACTGTCGAAATAGGCTGGTTACTCAAATTCAGTGAATAATTGCCTGACTGTCTTATCTGGCCGGCAAAATAAATACTAATTTTTCCATTATTATTCCTGTAATCAGGAATAATGTCAAATGAACGCAATTTATTTACCAGGTGAAATACTTCTTCGCCTCCGGCTGTTGTTTGGTCAACATCAAATGAGTTATCACGGCCAATGGTGTAGCTTAACTGCTGCTGTCGCTGGCTAAAAAGAGCAATGTTATAAACTGTTGGAGCAAACAGGTAATGATCAACAAAATTACTGAATGAATTATTTAATGGAATAGTAAAAACATAAACCCTGCCCTTACCAGTCAGATACCTGCTAAGTAAACTTCCGCCACTTTGCAGTTTAAGTAACATTTCGCGGTTAGAATTTGATGAAACAGGTACATCATAATGCTGACTTACCAAAGGTACATCCATATTATCAGGCACTTTTGGAAATACATTTTTATAAACATCACTTTGTAATTCAATCCGGTCAACTTTATCATCACCTTTAATAATTGCACTAAATCCATCTGCATTAACTGAATTTAAAAAAAAGTTATAGCTCGAAAGTTCAATTGATGAATCGGGAAAAACAACCAACGTTCCTCCTCCATTTACAAACCTGCCAAGTTCTGCAGCAAGCCCGGACGAAATTTCTTTAAGGTTATTGAGGATAACAACAGCTGACTGTTGCAGTAATGAATAGTCAATCTGGTTAACTGAATTATTTTTCAGAATAAATAAACTGTCCTTTCCAAAGAGCCGTTCCAGGTATTGACTGTTCTCCTGCTGGTTGATGGCTGTTACTGTTAGATTTTTATTTACTTTAAATGAGAGGTAATAATTATCATCAAACACTACAGGGTAATCAGTTATACTAACCGTATTAACCTGCCAGCCGGGTTGCGTAATTGTATAGCTTAGTTTGGTTTCTACTGAGCGGCCTGCAGGCACCGAAATGCTGGTGAGTGATTTCTGAACCTCGTTAACCGTTAATTTAACAGGAACATTTTCTGCATCAGCCTGGCCGGAATTCTTTACTCTTACAATAAGTTCAACCGGATGATTAAGCTGAACAACCGGTGATAACAGCCAGCAGCTATCAATATAAAGGTTATTGGTAGTTTTTGATTCGAGATTTATCAGAAAAACATTTAATGTTGAATCATTTTTCAATGAACTCAGATCAAAATCGCTTTTTTGAAAATCGGAAATGATATATGACTGAAGCTCCTTTGCGCCTGAATTAACCAGTGCTTCTTTTTGCCGGAGTACTATTTCAGAAATACTTTTTGTTGATGGTGAAACTTTAACTTGTTGTAATTGCTCCAGAAATTCTTCCCGGCTTAGCATTCGTTGTTGTGTTGCAGCAAAATCGCAGGTAAGCAATTGAAACCGGTCAGAAGGTTTATAAGCCAATGCTATTTCTTTTGCTTTAGTTTGGGCCTGCTGTAGTAAAATACCTTCCTTACCCACACTTTCCATACTGAAAGAATTATCAACAAATACACTTATAGCCTTGTTGGAACTTATCACAGCATTTTTGTTTTTTGGAACAAATGGCTGAGCAAAAGCTAATACCAGAAAACTGATTGCTAAAATTCGTGCCAGCAAAGTAAGCAGGTGTTTAAGCTTGCTTCGAGAATTGGTTTCTTCCTTTAGTTCTTTTAAAAACCTTACGTTAGTAAAAGCAACTTTTTTAAACCTTCGGAAATTAAATAAGTGAATAATTATTGGTATGGCGATTAATACAAACGCATATAGAAATTCTGGATAGACAAAACGAATACTCATATAGTACTTTAACGCAGTTGAAAAACTGGAACGCGGTAAATATATAAAAAGGTAAAACGGCAGATTAATTGTGAACAGTAATATTTATTTAACTGTTGTATAACATAACTTTCTCCACTTTTCATCAGATATAAACAGCCTTACACAAATCCAATGAATTTTTATGTTTGCACTAACATCAATAAAATAAAATATGGCTAAGCCTTTAGCAGAAAAAAAGAAAGCAGATAAGAAAAAACCAGTACAGGCAACCGGTAAAAAAAAAGAACAGGTGCCGGATAATCCTTATCGCTTACTGTGGATAGGACTTGGCGTAATACTACTGCTTACATTTTTTGCTTATAAAAGCATAACTAAAAATGAATTGACCAACTGGGACGATCCTACATATATCACCAATAACCCCCTTATAAAAAGTCTTGACGCTGTTAATCTCAAAAGAATCTTTACGGAGGTTTACTTTGCCAATTATCAACCCCTGCAAATATTTTCATATGCCATCGAATATCACTTTTTTGGTTTAGATCCATCAGGCTATCATTCGGTTAGCTTAATTCAGCATTTGATTAACACTGCATTGGTTTGCTGGCTAGCCTGGGTAATTTGTGGTAACTCTATTGTCAGTTTAATAACGGCATTATTATTTGGTATACATCCCATGCATGTTGAATCAGTAGCATGGGCAGCTGAACGCAAGGATCTGCTCTATTCGATGTTTCTCTTTGCATCACTCATTGCATATATTAAATATATAAGGGCCGGCAAAGGAGTTGGTTTGTACCTTCTGTCTTTTTTATTGTTTGTGCTCAGTATTTTTTCTAAAACCATGGCTGTCTCCCTGATACCTGTTTTATTTCTGAGCGACTGGTATTTTAACCGCAAATTCAGTGTTAAAACAATTCTTGAAAAAGTACCTTTCATTTTACTGGCAGTAGTGCTTGGTGTAATCGCTTCAAAAAATGCTGCCGAAACTGGTTCAATTGACAATTCAATTTACTACTCACAAATTGATCGTATATTTTTTGCATGCCATAACCTGCTGATGTATACATTAAAACTCATCATTCCTTTTCAGCTGAGTGGTTATTACCAGTACCCTGACCTGGTAAACGGAGGCATACCATACTATTATTATATAGCTGCAGTATTAGTATTGGCACTAGCCGCACTGGTTTTTTATTCATTAAAATGGAATAAGAATGTGGTATTTACCGGAGGTTTTTTTGTGGCATCTATTGTTCTTGTTTTGCAGGCAATACCGGTTGGCCCTACCCTGTTTTCTGAACGTTACAGCTATATCCCCAGCTTTGGACTGAATTTATTAATCGGCATTGGAATAGTTAAGCTGCTTGACAGAAAAAACACTGCTACAACCTATACAGTATATGTTATTATGTTGGCCTACTCTGCGTTTCTTGTAAATTACACAATTAAAAGGTGTGCAGTGTGGAAAGACAGCATCACCTTTTGGTCAGATGTAATCAATCAAAACGGTAAGGTGCCGGTAGCTTATAATAACCGCGGTAATGAATATAAAACACGCGAACAGTTTGATCTTGCCATACCTGATTTAACGAAAGCCATTGAACTGAAACCCGATTATATGGAGCCATATGCTATCCTGGGCGATATTTACAGGCAACAGGGCAAATATGAACTGGCAATGACTAACCTGAATAAAGCAATTTCGCTAAAGGCTGATGCTTCAAGTGCATTGGTAAACCGCGGGATAGTATTCGCCATAATTAATAAAACTGATTCGGCCATGCTGGATTTTAATAAGGCTATTGAGCTAAAGCCAGAAATGTTTGAAGCCTGGGGCAACCGTGGTAACTTAAATGCCATGCTACAACGCAGGGATGCTGCTTTTAATGACTACACGCGTGCTCTAAGCATTAATCCTGATTTTAAAGATGCCTACCGTAACCTCGGACTGGTAAGTATGGAAACAGGCAAATTTGATGCAGCAATTGGCTACTTCAATAAATATATTGAAGTTGGTGAGCGTGATGCAAGCCGACCGCTTAACCCCCAGATCTATAATGACCTTGCCAATGCATATGCACGTAAGAACGATTTTGCATCGGCAGTGCGTTATAGCGACCAGGCGCGCCTAAATGGTTTTGCAGTTAATGAAGCACAGGTGCAGCAATGGCGCACTATGATCAGGTAATATCAATGCAGGTTAGTATGAGGTTCCATTCCAGTAAACCTTTTCGTTGTTTTCGCCAAGGGTATAACTAACAACACTTCCGTTTACATCAAAAGCAGTTACAATTTCGTAAGAAATAATTTTTGAAACACCATTCTGAAAAACGTTCAACCTATTAAGCACATCAATATAAGCAACAGTGCCATCAGAAATTTTAATTTTTTTAGGAATATAGTTTAGCATCTTTTGTGATTTTCCACCATAAAACAAATACCAGTTATTTACATTGTCACTGTAGCTGATGATGCTGTCAATCACTTCATACTTTGTGGGTTCAAATGATAGAAGCGAAATGTTTTTGCTGTCATAAAAAACCTTAAATTCATTAACCGAATTCACATAAGCTACCATTCCATTTCCTAACTGGTAGGATTGAGGCATAGTTGATTCAAGTTTATAATCCAATCCATTACAAAATGCCCGCCACTCTGTTAAATCTGAATTATTATACACACATATATCTGAGCCGGCTTCAAATTTTATGTCAGGTGAGTAATCACACAATTCAAAAAATTGACCGCGGTACAAGCATTTTATTTTTTTATACGAGTTAACATACAGGAACATATTTTTTCCAATAGATGCATTTTGCCTGCTAAGCAAATCGTCATTATAATTCAGAACATCATCGAGCACATAAGTATTTCCATTGTAGTATAAAAAATGCTGGTATTTATTTCCGTCATAATAGCCGAGGATACTATCGGTGCACACTGCGCGTTCGCACCACATACTCAGGGTTTGATCTTTTCCTTTATCAATTACCTTAAGTTGCTTACCCATTAGATAAGCAAACAGGTATTTCGATTTAAAAGCCTTTGACAAAAAAGCCGACTCATTAATATCATGAACCCTTTTATTCCAGTAAAACTTCAGTTTATTATCAAAGCTGACATAGGCAATGTAGTTATAACCAACATATAATTGATTAACCCTGTTCATCTCAGCTTTAATAAAAGTACCCTCATCAAAAATGTTCAGATTATTGTTATAGGCTGTATAAGCAAAAAGATTTTGAGAATACATGTTGTGATGGTATCCAACTAAAATTAGAATAATTAATATAAATTTTTTATAGCTCATATCGGATAATATTAACCGGTTAAATTGTAGTAATAAGGTGAAATGTTAGTGCAAATGAATGAAGGATGTTAAGAATAGGTAAAAAAACTACAAACTTTTGTAATAGAGAAGAAATACAAACTACAATCCTTGAAATAATTTCTACATTCGGCACCTAATAAAAACTATAAATTATTTTAACAATGAAAAAAAGATTACTTATCGGATTATTATTTCTTTCGGCAATAGCAGCAAAAGCACAAGGGGTATGGGTTAGCCAGGCCACTGGTTTTGCCGATGTATCATCAGGTGTTCGCAATGTATGCGCAGTTGATTCTAACGTGGTTTGGATTGCCAGTTACGATGGCTCTGGTGGTGGTGCCAATCGCCAGGATTTTTCACGAACCATTGATGGCGGGGCAACATGGGCTGCCGCAGCTGTTACCGGAGTACCTGCATCACACGACTGGTCTATGATTAATGCAGTAGATGCCAATAATGCATGGGCTGTATTTTATAATGCCAATGTTGGTTCAGGTGGTGGTATATGGCATACTTCTGACGGAGGTGCAACATGGACTCAGCAAGGTGTTGGATCTATTTTCAACTCCAGCTCTTTCCCTAATGTTGTTCACTTTTGGGATGCCAATGTTGGATTTGCAATGGGAGATCCTAACCCAACAGAATTTGAAATTTACACTACTACCGATGGAGGTGCAACATGGACTGTAGTTCCCGGTGCAAATATTCCGGCACCACTTTCAGGTGAATATGGTATTGTTGGCCACTATTGTGTTATTGGTGATGATGTTTGGTTTGATACCAATAAAGGCCGGGTTTATCATTCAACAGATAAAGGTTTAAACTGGACTGTTGCCAGCACCGGCATAACTGTTCCTGCCAATAATGTAATTGATATTGCATTTTATAGCACAACTAACGGAATTGCCCGTTTATACAATAGTACCAGCGGTGCTAATACAGTTAAAACTACTTCAGATGGTGGTGCAACCTGGGGAAGCATTACCCCGAGTGGCAATATGTTTGGTTCAGATATAAAATATGTGCCCGGTACTCCCTCACGTTTAGTAAGCACTGGAGCAGCTACAGGATTTGTAGGTTCGTCTTACAGTGATGATGGCGGATTAACTTGGGTAACCATTGAAACTGACATGCAACGTACTGCATTAGGCATTGTTGATTCATCAACAATGTGGGCAGGCGGATTTACTACAAGTCCTACGTCAGATGGTATTTTCAAATATGCTTATGTGGCTCCGGTGGCCTGTGGCTCAACATCAATATCAGCAGGTATTGGTGCGGCTAATGATAGTTTGGTTTGTTACAATGATACTCTTGTATTTTCAGTAACAGGTATCGTTCCTCCTACTGATGGAACAACACATGGTTTCAGTGTAATTGTTTCTTCCGGTGATTTGGGACAAAGCAATGACCCACTCAATCAGCCTGGAGTTTTAGGAGGCACTGGTGTAATAGTAGTGCCAGCTAATCCTTTCTTAACAGTATTACCTAATGATGGTAGCATTTTCCCTGCTGGTATTTATTACTTTACACCTGTTGTTTATGGTAATGCAACCGGCAGCGGTAACGTAACACAGCTTACTTTAGATCCTGCTTGTACAACCACAGGCGTTTCAGTAATGGTTAATTTACTTGCAGATGGTGATCCGCTTTGTAATTCAACAGGAATTGCTACTACCGAAGCTGTTAACAGTTTGGTATCGTTTATTAATGCTGATAAAAACATAGAAGTAGTTTTGAATACAGAAAATACAGGCAAAACAACACTTGAAGTATTTGATGTAACAGGACGTAATGTTTACGCAACAACATTCAATGCAGTTCAAGGTGTTAACCGCCAGGTTATCAATGCAGGTGTACTTGGTGCAGGAACTTATATTATTAAAGTTAATGCAGGCAACAGTGTGGCTACATCTAAGCTAATTAAGTTTTAATTAAAAAAGTTTAAAATAATCAGAGGCTGTCTTGAGTTATCGGGACAGCCTTTTTTTATTAAATAAATTAAAGAAAATTGATTAGGAAATTGCGTTTACTATCTTTGGTTAGATTAAACATCAAAATATCTACAATGAAAAACATTTATAAGTTACTTCTCATTTTGCTAATTACAAGCACTGCTAATGCACAAACCTATATACCTACCTGGTCAGATGATATTGCCTGTATTTTTTACAGCCGCTGCACAAGCTGTCATAATGCTAATGGCATTGCACCTTTTTCTCTTATTGATTATAATGATGCAGTAGCATATTCTACAGGCATACAAACTGCAGTTAACTCAAAGTATATGCCTCCTGGCCACCTGATGTATCATCAGACTTTAGCTCATGAACGTATATTAACACAACAGGAAATCCCACTCATCAATGACTGGATAAATAATGGAACACAGCAAGGAAATATAGCCAATGCCCCTGCTCCTCCGGTATATTCTTCCGCAGCTCAGATTACCGCACCTGATATCAGCTCTGGTTATGCCTAATTATGTTGTTCCTCCTTTCTTCTGACATGTATCGCTGTTTTGTAATGCCAACCAATGTTAGCGTTGACAAGTATTTAGCAGCCATTGAAATATTGCCGGCAACAGAAACATTGTTCACCATGTTTTGGTGTACCAGGATGTTGCCAATACTGCTTTAACTTTGGATTCACTGGACCCTGATCCCGGTTATACTAGTTTTGGTGACTGGAAGCAATTCAGCAGAATTAGTTGGCGGCTGGGTACCCGGTTCTGAGCCTTATTTTTTGCCAGCAGGAATGGGAATTAAATTAAAGCAAATTCAAAATAATCCTGCAGATACATTATCCATTTGGCTCAACAGGTCAAACTGATTCTACACGCGTTAATTTTCTGTACTCTACTTCTCCTTCGGTTAGAAATGTAAGAGTTGATCCTTTGCTATATCATAATGCTCCCGTATTACAAAACGGGCCATTATATATACCTGCAAATACGATACAGACCTTTCATGAAATGTTTACTCTTCCGGCAATAGTAGGCAACGTAACCTTGTTAACTGTCGGACCTCATATGCATTTAATAGGAACACAGGCCGAGTCCTATGCTGTTACCACATTGCTTGATACCATTCCACTTATCAGGATTAACAATTGGGATTTTCACTGGCAGGGATTTTATTCATTCCGTAAACCTGTTAAAATTCCTGCAGGAAGCACACTTCATGCTTATGCCACTTATGATAACACAGGAGGTAATCCAAACAACCCGAACAATCCACCACAAAATGTTGGATTGGGAGAAAATACCACTGATGAAATGATGCTCACTTATTTTTATTGGTTGCCTTATGTTACCGGAGATGAAAATATTGCCGTGGATACAGTTACATTACCTTTAACATATAATGGCTGCACATATACTACAGGAATCAATGATCAGATAGTGAATTCAGATTTCAGAGTTTACCCGAATCCTGCAACTGATTTTGCAGTTATTGATTTACCAGGTGAACAGCATTATCAGGTATCCATTCAAAATGCAATGGGACAAGAAGTAAAAATCTATAATAACATTAAGTCAAGTTTAAAGATTGATTGCACTAAACTCAATAAGGGAATTTATTTGTTGAAGGTTTCTTCAGAAAAGAAATCGTTCTACCAAAAACTTGAAGTTATTTAAAAAAAGAATCCGCACATGGTGCGGATTCTTTTACAATTAAAATGAAAAAAGGTAGTAACAATTTTAATTCATTCCGTGATCAAATTTAAAGGTAGTGCCACCCAGATCACGATTGGTTACACTTCTGAACAGGTCAATATATTTTTGCCGAACTGCATCAGGCTGCGCTTTGCCGTCTATTAGTAATTCGCTGCTGGTTAGTTTAAACGAATACTTATCTTCATTAATCAACTTATCTTTTTTCAGCTGCTCGGTAAATGCATTGAATAATCGTGTATTCAAATCATCACGTTTTTGTTCTTCGGGTGTTTTTGTGCTGGATGCAGTTGTGGTGTTCTTTACTCTTTCTGCTTCCATCATTTTCTTACCCCTGTCTATAAGATCTTTGTATTTCGGATAATCATTGGCACTTATTGCTTTTCCATTAATGTTAAGCTCTTTTACCTCATCTTCGGCCAACTTCAATTTAACGGTTTTATCATCAGTTTGAAAATTGACAACAAAATCGCCACCAGTTACTAAGTATGTTTTGTTACCTGATGAAGCCGGAACTGCAGGCTCTTCGCTTTTTGATTCATCTTTTGCCGGCTTTACCGCACCTGACTTAGAAGCATCTGCTGTGTTATCTCCTGTTGTATTTTTAAATTCTGATGCTTCATTTTCTTCAGTAGATTCTGATTTTTCTCCGTTTTCTGTAGCAACCTTTTCTGATGCTGTATTTTCCTGTGGCGTTGACGAAACTGCCGGGCTTATTTCATTTGAAATAGTTGTGTTATTGGTGGCTTTATTTTCTGATACTTGTTGATTGTCTGATTCAAGGTAATACCATATTCCGGCAGTTACTGCAAATATGGCAAGGCCTCCTAAAATCAGGTAAAGAGAAAAGTTGCTTTTTGAAGGCGCATTAGATTTAGCTGGGGTACTGGTAACAGGAGCCGTGGCAATTAAATTGCGTACCTCATCAACTCCCATTACGGGCTTATCGGTGCGCGCTTTTGCAAAAAGCTCGTCCAATCGATTGTTTATGTCCTGGTTATATTCCACTTTGGAGTTGATTATTATTTTATGTTTCTATTCATCTTTAGCCGGAATTATTTTTTCCAACTCATGATTTAACTTTTGTTCGTTCCATTAATCTTGCAAGTTCCTCGCGTCCTCTTGTAACCCTTGATTTTACACCTGATAAACTGCCGCCTTGTATTACTTGTATTTCATTAAGACTTAGTCCTGATATTTCGAAAAGAGTTACTGCTTCTCGCTGTTTATCAGGTAATGTACTTAAAGCTGCATATAATTCATTTAATTCCGATCGCGATTCAACATTTGAAGCTTCATCAGCAAGGTGATCTGTATGTACTTCATTTAATGCTACCATTAATTGGCTCTTTCGAATTCTCTTAGACCACATCCGGCTTGCTATGGTAAACAAGTAGCTTAAAAATGCCTGGTGGTTCCTCACTTTTTCAAAACTCTCATAAGCTGCTAAAACCGTTTCACTTATTATATCTCTTGCCTCTTCCTTATCCCAAACCATTGCATATACAAAACGTGCAAGCCTGTCGTTCAGTGGCTCGTACAGTTCCATAAACTGCTTCTGTTTGGTTGACCAATCAGTGCTTTGATTAACACTCATATATGTTTTTAGCGCTTTAAAGTATGATATTAGAAAGAGATGAAAAGTTGCACGAAGATGAAAAAAATGACAGAATAAATGGCTATTTGTTGGTAATTGTTTTAAAGCAGGCCATTTTTACATCAATTTCAGGCTTTTTAACAAAGTAAATTTCACAGCTTTTATTGCAATTAGCTGTAAACCAGCCAGCAGACTAAACGTTATAATATTTGTTAAAACTACAAAAAGGCTAAAAATTCGGGTTATTTAAACACTGCCAGGCGACTACTAATTGCAATAGTTTTACGATTCGTGATAGTTAAGGTCCTTGGCATAGGTTTCGTCCATGCCCCAAAGAGAGAGCAGTGAAATTGCAAAAGCAACAACCCCAACAATTGCTATAGAAACAATAAGACTAAAATTTAAGTCCTTTTGCAAGACGGCCAGTAAAAGTGTAAGCAATGCCAGCGAACCACGCACCATATTAGGTACAGTTGTAGTAACTGTTGAACGCAAGTTGGTGCCGAATTGTTCAGACGCTGTGGTTACAAATACTGCCCAAAAACCTGAACCGAATCCAAGAAATGCACACACTATATAAAATGTAGTTACTGAAACTCCATTAATCATAAATAAATAAACGGGAGTTAATACAATACTGAATAAAATAAACGAAAGCAAAACTTTCTTACGGCTTTTAAACACTTGGGAAAAATAAGCGCTTAAAAAATCGCCTGCACAGGTGGCCGCATAAAACCACATGATGGCTTTACCTCCCTGCACATCAGGCACTCCAATGGCTTTGCCGATTTCAGGTGAAAGGATAACAAGTATGCCGATCATGTACCAGATAGGAACTCCAAGTCCGATACATCTGAGGTATTTTAAAAAGCGCTCTTTATTATCAAAAAGCATAAGCAGGTTGCCGCGTTTTATTTTTGTCTCTTTTAAATTGGAGTACATACCGCTTTCGTAAACACCAATGCGCAAAAACAATAACACCAAACCCATAATGCCACCTACAATATATGAAATGCGCCATCCTTCGGCTTCGCCATACCATCGGTTAGCAAATTCAGCCAGCAGGTTGGCAAACACGGCACCCAAAACTCCAAATGAAACTACTACCATCGTTCCGTATCCGCGATGTTCTTTTGTCATGGTTTCATTCACCAAAGTAATACCTGCGCCCAACTCACCTGCCAGACCAACACCTGCAATAAATCTTAAAACAGTATAAGTATCAATCATGCTAAGCCCTGTTATATCAGCAATAGGCAAAACATAAGCGTTAGCAATATTAGCCAATGAATACAACAGTATAGAACCGAATAGTACCGAAACACGTCCCTTTTTATCACCCATCACTCCCCAAAGAATACCACCAACCAGCATACCTACCATTTGTGTACTAATGAGATGCACTCCATAATCTAAAATCAACTGAGGGTCAGTTACTCCAAGCCCTTTTAAACTTGGTGTACGCACAATTCCAAAAAGTATCAGGTCATATATATCAACAAAATAGCCAAGGGCGGCAATGATTACAATAATATTGAGGGGATTTTTAGTATGCTGATGCGTCATAAAAAAAGGGATGAATGAACAGGATGTAAACTGTTACAAAATTTGAAAGCCTGGACAATAAGTTATTGAAACAATTTTAAAATAATCCGGCCAAAATAAACCATTTTTAATAGCTTTTAGTTTTCAGGGGTTACACCTTTTTGTTTCACTTCAAAATAAGCACCTTAGTATTGGCAGCAAATTTATCTTTATCCATCACCACCTTTATATAATACATCCCCTGCTGCCACGTATCGCAATGAATTTGCAAGTATTTATTTACTGAATACAACCTTTGCTTAGCAACTATTTTACCAAGCGTACTGTAAACATAAAGCGTGGCATCTTTTCCTGTGGGCAACTCATAGTTTAAATAAAAACTGTTTTGCGCAGGGTTGGGGTTAACACGCAAATTCAAATTCTTTGAATAAATATTTCCATCTATACCTAAACCTAAGCTATCGCATATACTACCTGTCATTGGACCCATAAAATAGTTTGGATATTGCGCTATGGTATTGCCATTATAAGTTGGCAGATGTAAACCATGCTGTATTACATTACATGAAACACCTGTATCGTTAGGGTTATTAATAACATGAAGGTAATCGGTGCCATTTACAGTGCTAATATAAATGGTGTTAAATGGTGTGATTTTGCAAAAGCCAAAAAAGGTTGCAAAGGGTGGCGAGGGAGAATAAAACGAATCCCATTGTGCCACAATATTTTCAGTGGCAGCAACATTTGCTGAGTCTAAATTGTATTGTCGTATTTTATCGTAAGTTGTTACATAAAGCAATTTGCTATTGGGAGAAAAAGTTAGCCCATTAATAAAAGGTGGTTCATTTATAGAAAATGATATTGGATTACTCAACATGCCATCGCAACGGTTAAAGTTAAATACTTCAACCAAGTTTTCGTCAACCAATGCAAACCTTGCACCATCGGGCGAAAACCCTGACTGTCCGTCACTTCCATATTGCAAAATGCTACCAATACTTTGCTGCATAATGGTATCAAAACCATTTACTGTATAAAGTATTTTGTAATAAACATCTGAATGTGACCTATGCAATAGCATCCACCAATCTCTACCATTACCATGTTTAATGAATGAAATATTTCCGTTAAATAATGTGTCATTTATAAGCAAACTGTCTTTAATACTTAAGCCGCCATGTCCGCTGTCCACTTGCATATCAAGTACGCTGTAATTTAGACCTAAAGAACTGTAATAACCAGGTAAGGTTGGTTGAAGACCTTCATGTAACAACAAATACTTTGTACTGTCATTTATAACAGGTAAAGCAGTTATGCCATTTATTAATGGCATTCCGTAAGTAATCCAATTAGGGCTGTAATAACTTCCGGAATTCAAATGGTTACTGTTAAACAGCGTATCATCCAACCTGTTTGCTATATAGTAATCGTTACTGTAAAAAAGTACTGAATCATTTTTATCAGTAATCACACAATTTGATTCTCCAAATGGCATGTTCCTATAGATATAATAGGGTAAACCTCCATTGTCAAAATCGATATTAGTTCCACCAAAAGGCAATCCGCTGCTGCTTTCATAGCCCATCATCCAAAGGTTACTCAACCCCTGCGAAAACAATTGCAAGGAGCATGCGCAAAAAATCAATATCATAAAAACAATTCGCTTTATTAATACATCATGTCTCATTTTACTTTTTCAAATTTTCCGGTATCTATTATTTTATTATCCTGAACTACTGAGTAAAAATATTTGCCTGCAGCCCAATTGGTAATATTCCAATGGTATGCGGTTGACTTTGGAGCAAAATATAATTTGCATACCTCTCTTCCCTGTACATCAGCAAAAAAAATTGTTGCGCCTTTTTCAACGCAATAGCCATAACTAAATACAATATCATTGATGGCAGGAACGGGAGTAATTTTAAGTTTGTCTTTTTCACTTGCCAGTTGGGTGGGCCACAGCAATTTAAAATAGCCGAGCGGAATACAGGCATCATCATCGTTCCATATTATACTATCGCAAACCTGCAGCCACAGCGAACGTGCTTTGGTAACTGCTACACCACCTTCAAAGGGACATTGTATGGCAATGGCTTGCAGCACCGACTTTTGCAAAGAATCTATTTCGAAATCACCTCGTGCAACAGTATTCAGATAAATATCATTTACCGCTTTTTCATTATCAGCAAAGTACTTACTTTGAGGAGTTATAATATTATTCAGCACTACGGCTTCATCGGCTTTTGAATCGCGCAGTTGATTTAATTGGTTTATTAAAATGCTATTGGCCACACTTGCCGCTGCGGCCTCAAGCAAAAATTTTTGTTTTACTGCCAAAGCAGTTAAGCTATCGTTACCTGTGGATGTTATTATTACACTGTCCTGCACTGCAGCATTTATCAGTGCATACCGTGCAATGCTATCGTTGGCGCGTAGTATGGTTATGGTTATACTGTCAGCAGTATTGCTTTCTTTCATGCGAGCCAAGACTGCATCGAGGTTACCAATACTTGAATTTGAATTATTATTAAAAAAGCTGGTAAGGGTATAGTTGCTGATAAGGTTTTGGTTGGCACGCAGGCGGGCAAACAAATCCTGCCCGATTCTGAAATTGGTTGACTCCTTATATTGAGCAAGTTGCAAAGTATCACCACTTGCCAACTGCAATTCGGCTGTGTTAATGGCATTGCTGTAATTGGTTCTGTTTTCGCAGGTAACAGGTAGGGTTGGGCAACTTGCTTCAGTTCCTGAAGCTGTACCTTGAAAAACACCAGCAGGAGGATTGGTAGTTGTAAAATAATACCAAAGACTTGATAAATTCACATAAAATTTATTGATGATTGATAATGAATTTAGAATCACTATACCATAACCGCTGCCGTAATTACCCAACCACTTATTGCCGGTATGATCCTGCCCGCCAAGTAGGCCATTGCTGTTAAAATGCACACCCTCCCAATGATTGTGAATTTCATTAGCTATAAATCCATTATCAGCTGTGCAATCATCTTCGATCAGGTATCCATAATGAGTATTATCCGTTGTATTGCATTGTATCAGATTACCTGGGCTTTGCCTGAAATGAAGAGCATTTTGCGAGCCCACTTCATCATTACCTGATCCCGTAATAGTATTGTTTCTCACTTCCCCAAAGTTTACACCAATGCATGCTATGCCATCGGCAGCAAGGTTGTCGTTATTGTTTTGCAAAAAAATGGTATTGCAACTTACAAGCGGCATTTTAATATTGCTTAAACCTATGCCGCTTATGCTGTTGGTGCTCAGATGAATGGTATTGCCTGTAATTTCCAAATTTGAGGGAACAGCACCGAAACTCATTGCAGCTATTCCTGCTGCCGGTTTCCATGGATAATTGTTGCCTACAAAAATATTGTTGAACTGAATCTTGTTACTTAAAGCTGCATCGCAATAATAAGTGCCGATGCCAGTTTGCAATACTTCTACCCTGTTGGCTTTGCATTCGTATTCACGCAGCCCACCTGAAAAATTAATAATGCCTGTTTTACAACCTGTAATCCTGTTACTGTTCATATAAAAGTTCATCGATTCTGTTCTTATACCAAAATCGCAATTCGCAATAAAATCCTGGCTGGATATTGGCAACTGATTAATCACCAGTGAATAGCTTCCACTTTTTCCTTCCGCATTAATTGCGCAACAAACCGGTTTGCCAGGTATAGTATTACCGTTAGAAATGTTGTTGAATTTAGTGTTAGATAAAATAATGTTCGAATTCTTAGAAACAACACCATTCATCATGTTTGCCGTCAATGTAGGATCGCCAAACTGATTTGCTATTTGTCCGTTTATACCCACAGTCATAACGGTATTGTTTAAAACAGCGCCTGCATAAGGTTGATTGCCCGGTAGGGAAGTCATACCCGGATAAGGAGGATAAAAAACACCTGTTGAAATAAACTGCGAACCGCTGATGGTTCGGTTTACAGAAGTAATATGCGTACTGTTTGCCGGTGTATTAATGCCAATATAATTTTTATCAAACGCGGTATGAAATACGCTGAAGTGCGCAAAGTCATCGGCATATATTCCGTTTTCACCATCGGCTATGGTGGTGTAGGTTGTTCCTTTTTTCCTGCTGAAAAAATAGGCATTGGGATGCAGGTGTATGGCCTGCCACATTTGCGAGCAACCGTTAATGGCAGTACCTGTTAAACGTAATGTACGGTAAGGCAGCACGTTAATTTTTGCTGCGGGCTGCATGGTAATAGTGCAGCTTTCAAATTCAATATCGCCCTGTACGTTCCATATACCTTTAACAATTATATTGGGAGCGTTGATGTTGTAGCGGTCGGTAGTTTCATCGTAAGTAATATTGCTTCCGAATAAGGTTGTAAGATCGCTGAGGGTGGTTTCGTTGGTCAGTTCAACACCTGATAATGGATAACAGTTAACAGCAGTTATTTTAATTTCATCTGTATATGTGCATCCGGCAGCATTAACAGTGGCAGTTAAGATATCTGTTGTTTCAGTACCTGATTGATAGATGTATGAATCGCTATTGCTCACCGACACACCATTTAAAAACCATTGATAAGATTGGGTGCCGGTATTGAGTAAGGTAAATGTTTTTGTTTCGCCAGTGCAGAGTACCATGTCTTCACCTAATTCAAAATATACCTGTTCAGCAGGCAAAACAATTGATGCCTCCGTATAGCAGCCATTATTATCCAATGCCCACACAAAATAGTTTGCAGGTTTAGCAGGTGTAATCGTAATGCTTGTGCCGTTGCCAAGCGATTGACCAATGGTTGCCCAATTGTATGATAGCAGGTTGGCAGGATCGGCAGTTAAGGTAACGGGCTGGTTAATGCA
>JBGARN010000001.1:0-164521 GCA_044230205.1 Bacteroidia bacterium | reverse complement strand
TTTAAGAAGTGTTAGTTTTAGCTGGAGATGCATAACTGCCAATAACAATACGTAAGCAACAAATAAAACTCCGTGTAAAGTGCCTGCTAAAGTTACAGCTTTGGGCATTTCGAAAATGTATTTTAAAGGCATTGCAATAAATAACAATAACAAGTATGATATACCTTCAATATGGCCGGTAACTAAGAACTTATTTTTGATAGATGTCATGTACAAAGAATTAGCAGAAGAGATTGATTAATGTGGTGTTAAGGAATTAAATAATTGTTGAGGCTTTAAAAAACAAAGCACCGGGAAAAAAGTTACCGGTGCCATTGTATTTATATTGCTGAGTTTTCAATTACTCATTATCATCAGATTTGCCATGCACGCCCAGGTAATTGTCTCCACCATTTTCTAATTTCATGCCGTAAGCCAGCCAATAAAGGCAACCTATGGCTATTGTACACCAAAATAAAATTGCAACCGGCATTCCTATTAAAGGTAATATTTGAAAAAAGTACTGACAGGCATCGCCTATTCCATTAAATATTGTTGACCACATAGTTTTGATAATTTTGCTGCGAAAATAATAATTAGTTTTTTACAACAAATTTCGAACGAATTTTCCCCCAAACTGAATGATCAAACTCCTTAAGCGAAATCCTGGCATAGCCTTTATTATAGTTCCGCTTATTACCATAGCAATCTGGAGTTTATCGTATAATGGCTTTACAGTAGCAACTACCGGGGCCATGCCTCTTTATGATCTGCTGCTGCACATTTTGCCTGCCGAAAATAAAATCGGGTACTTTGTTCTCGGCCTGTTATTGGTTATTTCTCAGGCCTTTCATCTTAATTACGTTTTTAATAAAAATGAGGTTATTTATAAAAACAGCTGGCTGCCATCGCTGTTTTATGTTCTATTAATGAGTTTAATACCTCAGTTTCTGGCTTTTCAGCCGGTTCTCATAACCAATTCTATTTCAATTTTTATTCTTGAAAAAATATTCAGGTTATATAAAAACCAGCAGCCGCTTTCGCTTGATTTTGATACCGGAATGCTGATCAGCATTTCTTCCTTATTTTATTTCCCTTCTATATTTATTTCATTATTGTTTTTTTCAGGTATTATCATTCTCAAGCCTTTTTCGTGGCGCGATTGGGTGGTAGGTTTTTTAGGAATGCTATTGCCCTTCTTCTTAATGTTTACTTATTATTTTCTTACAGATCAGTTCCAGTATTTTACAGCTCGTTTTTTTACATCCAATATCAGGCAACAGATTGATGTTGCACAACTTCTCCCACAGGGGTTTGGTGTTACCATAGGTTATATTTCGCTATTGTTATTACTATCAGTATTCGCATTACAAAAAAACTTTTCGAAAAATGTAATACGAACCCGCAACTATCAGCAAATGATGTTTATTTTTATAATTACTGCTGCTTTAGAAATCTTAACATCTCCGGTAAACCAGCTTTATCGCTTTATTATACTGGCCATTCCATTTTCATTTCTTATTGCCTACTACTTTTTGGCAATAAAGAAAACCTGGTTTGCCGAAACTGCCTTCTGGATATTGATTTGCAATATTTTGTTCAATTTATTTTGGCTAAAAACCGGATATTGAATTTTAGTTTATCAGTAAGCTAAATAAATACTCTGCCGCTTATAATCCTCACCATATTTTCTGCCATACTTCAAGGTTTTTTTGATAGCTGAATATAAGACTTACTTTTGCACTGTAAATTTAAATTTAACAGGTCATGAAATTTGGCGTAGTAGTTTTTCCCGGATCTAATTGCGATCAGGATATTATTGATGTCCTCAATGATATGAAAGAGGCTTATAAAGTTGAAGTTGTAAAGCTTTGGCATAAGGAGCATAATCTTCAAAACTGTGATATGATCATTTTACCCGGAGGCTTTAGCTATGGTGATTACCTCAGGTCTGGTGCAATTGCCCGATTTTCACCTATCATGCAGGAGGTTATTGAATTTGCCAATAAAGGCGGCCTTGTTTTGGGTGTATGTAATGGCTTTCAGATTTTATGTGAGTCGGGGTTGCTTCCCGGAGCTTTGCTTCACAATAATTCACGCAAATTCATCTGTAAGAATGTGTATGTAAAGGCTGTAACTGACGAAACCTACATTACATCAAAACTGAATACCAATAAAGCGCTTAAAATTCCTATTGCCCATGGCGAAGGCAAGTATTATGTGCCTGATGATGATATCAAACGCATTTATGATAATAACCAGATTGTATTTAAATACTGCGATGCTTCAGCCAATGTTACAATTGAATCGAACCCTAATGGCTCTATGGATAATATTGCAGGCATTACTAATAAAAACAAAAATGTATTTGGAATGATGCCTCACCCTGAACGTGCATGCGACCCTCAACTTGGCAATACCGATGGTATGGGCATATTTAAAAGCATTATGAATTCAGTTGCTGTATTCTGAGAATTTAAAATAAACCGGGAATGTTAGGTAGCATTCCTTTACCTGAAGCCATCATTTCCTGCTCGCTGACATTATTTGCCTGTTCAAGCGCTTTTGAAAATGCAATTTCAATGTAATCAATTAATTCTTCCTTACGTTCAGGTAAACATAATGCATCTTCAATTTCAATTTTTTTAATGGCCTTATTAGCTGTTAGGGTTATTGTTACAGCTCCATCACCTGCACTGCCGGTTACAGCAATAGTATCAAGCTTGGCCTTGGTTTCATCCATTTTTTTCTTTAGCTCAGTGAGCTTATTAATCATATCGAACATTGCATTGAAATTTAGAACAATCAGAACCTGCTAAATCAAGTTCATCATGCAAATTTATTTTTTGAACCGGATAAAATAGTGTGCCTAAATAAAAATCAAATACTTTCGGACAATTAATTAACAATGCATTGAAGCAAGAACCCAATCAAAGTTTGAAGTTCCGCAAAAATGAAAGATTGTGCAGCAAAAAGTTATTTGAAAAACTTGGGGCAAGTAACCAGCGAATCAATGCTTTTCCGCTTAGGCTCCTTTATTTAAAAACTGAGCAATTGCCTGAAAATGGCACCGTACAGGCTGCATTTGTAGTGCCTAAGCGATTATTTAAAAAAGCTGTAGATCGTAACAGGATTAAACGCCTAATGCGCGAAGCATACCGCCTTAATAAAGCCCCTTTGCTTCAGCATTCCATATCAAGCAACCAAAAACTAGCACTGCTGTTTATTTACCTTAATACTGATTCACCGAATTTTAACATCATCCAGGAAAAATTAGTTCTAATTTTACAACGGGTGATAAAGAGTGCGTAAATAATTAATACATCTGTTTCGTAAAGCATCTTTTAATCCCTCTAATATTTCCACTCTTGAAGTTTTTTAATAAGATATTAAGTGCAATATTTTTAGCCTTAATAAGTTTATATCAGCATGTCATTTCTCCCCATCTTATGCCTTCATGCCGCTACTCTCCTACCTGTTCAAAATATGGAGCGGAAGCCATTAAAAAATACGGGGCATTTAAAGGCGGTTGGCTAACATTAAAACGGTTTCTGTCATGCCATCCGTGGGGCGGAAGTGGTTATGATCCCGTGCCTTGAATCCATGAATAACAAATCCAATTATTATTATTTAGTGTAAAGTTTAATACCTTCTATAGAAATTTCTATTTCTGTTCAATATAAAATCAGTAATACTATGAGATTAACAAGGAAAATAAAGATTGGCCTGCTTGCCGGAGTTATTTCAATATCCAGTTTTGGCTTGTACAGCTTCAGTGATGACTATTTCGAGATATCCAGAAACCTCGATATTTTCGCTTCACTCTACCGCGAACTAAATACCTATTATGTGGATGAAACCAAGCCCGGTGAACTAATGAAAACCGGTATTGATGCTATGCTTGAATCGCTAGATCCATACACGAACTATATACCTGAGTCGGAAATAGAAGATTATCGCTTTATGACTACTGGTCAATACGGTGGGATTGGAGCCTTGATTGCCAAAAAAGGGGACTTAATTGTTATTACTGATCCTTATGATGGATTTCCTGCCCAGAAATCGGGAATAATGGCAGGTGACGTTATTATTCAGATAGACGGAAAAGAGCTTAAGGGAAAAAACAGTGATGACGTAAGTAAAATATTAAAGGGTCAGCCAGGTACTAATGTTAAGCTCACTATTAAGCGTGAAGGTGAAGCAAAAAACATTGAAAAGACGCTTACCCGTGAGGAAATTAAGATACCTGCTGTTGCTTATAGCGGTGTAATTGGCGATGGAACTATAGGCTATATCAGGTTATCGAGTTTTACTGAAAACTGCGCACAAGAAGTGAAAGACGCTTTCCTGAAGCTAAAAACAGAAAACAATATTAAATCGCTTGCGCTTGATTTACGCGGTAACCCCGGAGGTTTATTGAATGAAGCAGTAAATCTTGTAAATCTTTTTGTTACCAAAGGCACTGATGTGGTGCATACCCGTGGTAAAGTAAAGGAATGGGATAAAGAATATAAGGCTCTTAATTCGGCAGTTGATACTGATATGCCAATTGCTGTTCTGGTTAATAGTGGCTCAGCATCAGCATCAGAAATTGTTTCAGGTAGCATTCAGGATTTAGACCGTGGTATAATAATAGGTCAGCGCACATTTGGTAAAGGATTAGTGCAAACTACACGACCTCTTAGCTATAATGCTCAGCTTAAAGTTACAACTGCAAAATACTATATCCCAAGCGGACGTTGTATACAGGCATTGGATTATACACATCGTAATGCCGATGGAAGTGTTGGCAAGGTACCAGACTCACTTATTACTTTATTTAAAACTAAATCGGGGCGTACTGTTTATGATGGCGGTGGCATTTATCCTGATTACGTTACTGAGGTAGATACCATCAGCAGTATTGCTGCAAGCCTTGCTTCAAAATTTTTAATTTTTGACTATGCAACAAAATACAGGCAGATGCACTCAAGTATTGCTCCTGCAAAACAGTTTCACCTTACAGATGCTGAATACAATGATTTTGTTACCTGGCTGGCTGATAAAGATTATGATTACACTACACGCAGCGAGAAAATAATTGAAGATTTAAAAACTGCTGCACAGCGCGACAAATATTATGATGATGCTAAAGCTGAATATGATGCTTTGAAGAAGAAGTTAAGTCATAATAAGCAGGCTGACCTGGTAAAGCATAAACAGGAAATTACCGAAATGCTCGAAAATGAAATCGTTTCAAGATATTATTTCCAAAAAGGACGGACTGAAAATGAATTTGTTTATGACAGGGAAGTAAAAAAAGCAATTGAAGCACTGAGCGATAAAGCTGATTATACCTCAATTATGAATACCAATCGCCTGAAATAATTCGGTGCAGTTACAACGGTAAATATCAATAATATTTAAAAGCAGTTAATTAAAAAATTAACTGCTTTTTATTTAGTTCACATGGAAGTTACGGTTCAAACTGGTACAGCTGAAAAGCGAAAAAAAACCGCAGCAATTATTTACTATGCAGGATTGATGATGCTGGTTACAGGCATGCCCCTGTCTATGTTTCTGATGAGTGTATCGCAATTTGTTTTGCTAGGCAGCTGGATTATTGAAGGTAACCTGCTCAATAAACTCAAACAGTTTTTAAGCAATAAAGTATGCCTGGCTTTATTTTCAGTATATCTTTTACACATTATAGGTTTGCTTTATACTACCGACTTTAATTATGCCTTTCGCGATTTAAGAATCAAGTTGCCTTTATTGCTGCTCCCCTTATTATTTTTTACCGGACCCGCGTTAACAACAAAACAATTTTTCAACCTGTTAAAAGCATTTTTAGTGGCTTGTCTTTTGTCATCACTGGTAAGTACAGCAGTTTGGCTACAAATAATTAATAAGCCCGTTAATGACATCAGAGATATTTCCATTTTTATTTCACATATACGTTTATCGTTATTGATAAGTGTTGCTGTATTTATTGCTGGTTTTTTCGCCTTCAGCAAATCCGAAGTAAAACCTCTTCGTATTTTAGCAGTTGTACTTATTATTTGGTTTATTGTCTTTTTGGTTATACTACAATCATTTACAGGGCTTGCAGCTATTTTGGCAACACTAATTATTCTTTCCGTAAAAAAACTGATTGAAACGAAGAGATATCTATCTATAGGGCTAATAGCGCTTACAATAATTTCATTATCAGGTTGGGCATCGTATTACGTTTTTAATGAAATACAATTATTAAGACAAGAAGAGGTTATTGACCTTGATAAATTACCTGCCACCACTTCACGCGGCAATGCTTATACGCATGAACGATTTAAAGGAGATGTAGAAAACGGGCATCGTATTTATATGTTTGTTTGTTACAGTGAACTTGATTCTGCCTGGAATACTCGCAGCACAGTTCCATACAGCAGCCTTGACAAAAAAGGTCAATATTTGAAGTATACCCTTATTCGCTATATGACTTCAAAAGGCTTGCATAAAGATGCAGACGGAATTGAGGCTCTAACATCTGAAGATATTAAGAACATTGAAAATGGAATTGGAAGTATTAATGAATTAAAATATTCAGGAATTCGGGGTCGTATCAGAAATACAATTTGGGAATTAAACAATTACCTTTTGGGAGCAAACGCAAGTGGTCATACTTTGTCAATGCGTTTCGAATTCTGGAAAGCTTCCCTTTACATTATTAAAAACAACTTACTTTTTGGAGTAGGAACAGGTGATAACCAACTTGAACTAAATGCTTATTATCAAACAAATGATAATCAATTAAGCAAACAATGGTGGTTACGCTCACATAACCAGTTTCTCGCATTAGGTGTTTCATTTGGTATAATTGGAATCGGAGTCTTTTTATTTTCTATTTTATTCCCGATTCTAAGCCTTGAAAAATATAACAGTTATTTCTATCTGACCTTTTTTTCCATTGCCATTCTCTCTTTTATGACAGAAGATACACTTGAAACCCAAGCTGGGGTTACCTTTTTCGCTTTCTTCAATTCATTCTTTCTTCTCTATAAATTGACAAATTGAGTGAAGAGCCTTGTTTATTTAATATAATTTAGGCAAACGTCATTATTTTGATGGTGTAATTGATATTTTATATTGTTAAAATCTATTTGGTTTTTATAAATTATTATAAATCAATCTGTAATTATTTTATATGATTTGTTGAACTTAACAAATTACATTTTACATTTACCATATAAATTAGATGTTTCGCCTACGTTTTTAATACTTTTAGGCATCAAAATAGAGAGTGAGTTAATTTTTTTCATTGTTATTAAGGGCCGTTTTTTGACATAAACGGTCCTTTATCAGGGCACCGGTTTATTAAATATAAATTCCCCCCTAAGGCATGGCAAAGCGTCCATGCCTTCTTTTCTTTTAAAGCTATAATCTTTCTAAAAAAATTCAGTAAAGATTGCATTACAGCATATCCTATTGTTTATTTACCGCCATTAACAACGATTATTTTTATGAGTGTTAAACATCGTATTTGCTTATGGAGCAGCCCCCGAAATGTTTCAACAGCGTTGATGTACTCATGGGCCCAGCGAAAGGACACGACTGTAATTGACGAACCTTTATATGCATTTTACCTGCATAGCACCAAAACTAATCATCCGGGCAGAGATGAAATAATCAGTACTATGGAAACCAATCCAAAAAAGGTTATTGATACTGTTTTCTTCGGTGATTATGACAGTGATCTTGTTTTTATCAAACATATGGCTCATCATACGCTCAATATTGACCTGGAATTCATTTCAAAGCTGAAGAATATTTTTTTTATCCGCGATCCCCGTCAGATTATTGCTTCCTATGCAGAAGTGGTGCAACAACCTGGTATTAATGATATTGGCATACTTATGCAGTCAGGGGTATTTAAATATGCCACAAGCAGAGGCTACAGTGCGTATGTTCTTGATTCAGGAGAGTTGTTGAAAAACCCTGCAAAAGTGCTAAACACCTTGTGCGAACAATTAGAAATACCTTTTGACCCCCGAATGTTGCATTGGCCAGCAGGACCTAAGGCTGAAGACGGCATATGGGCAAAATACTGGTATAAGAATGTGCACACTACCACAGGATTTGAAAAACAACCAACAAGTGAGAGAGGCCTTCCTGAGCAACTAATTCCTTTATATGAAGAAGCAAAGCCTGTTTATGATCAATTATACAAATACGCTATTAAAGCCTGAAGCATGCTACAAACATTCAACGAAAAAAATAAAGACATAAAAGTTTTTGTTGGCGGAAAATTAGTTCATCGCAGCGAGGCAAAGGTTTCGGTATTCGATAGTTCTGTGCAGGGGGGCGATGCCGTTTGGGAGGGATTACGGATTTACAACGGCCGAATTTTCTGCTTCCGTGAACATATTAACCGTTTACAACAATCGGCCAAATCACTAGCATTTACTGATGTGCCATCTTTTGATATGATTAAGAAGGCTGTGGTTGAAACGCTTAAAGCCAATGAAATGTATAACGAGGTTCATATACGTTTAACGCTTACCCGTGGCGAAAAAATTACTTCAGGCATGGATCCCCGGCTTAATCAAAAAGGTTCTTGCTTGATTGTTTTGGCTGAATGGAAAGCTCCTGTTTACAATTCAGACGGAATAACATTGGTAACATCCCAAATAAGAAGAAACTCCCCCCAGGTTTTAGATTCAAAAATTCATCACAATAATTTACTTAACAACATACTTGCAAAAATTGAAGCAAACCATGCCGGTGCTGATGATGCATTAATGCTTGACCTCAATGGTTTTGTTGCTGAAACCAATGCCAACAACATTTTTATGATAACCGCAGATGAACTTCACACCCCTTTGGCTGTAGCCTGTTTACCGGGAATTACTCGTAAGCTGGTTCTGCAAATTGCTGCTGAAATGAATATCGAATTTTATGAACGTAATATTTCGCTCACAGAGTTTTATAATGCCGACCAAGTTTTTACAACAAGCACTATGGGTGAACTTACGCTGGTAAAAAGCATCGATGGAAGGCTAATTGAAAACAAATCCAATAGCACGATATTTAAAGCAATTACTGCTGCTTTCAGAAAGAAAACGGAAACAGAAGGAGAAGTTTTTTTCTCTTAGTTGAACTTCTTGAAAATTACACTTGCGTTGTGACCACCAAAACCAAAAGTGTTGCTCAACGCAGTTCTGATGTCGCGCTTTTGAGCGGTATTAAAAGTTAGATTCAGGCGAGGATCAAACTCAGGATCATCAGTAAAATGATTAATGGTTGGTGGAATTATGCCATTTTTTACTGCAAGTATGGATGCAATTGCTTCAATGGCCCCTGCACCGCCTAACAAATGACCATGCATTGATTTAGTAGAACTGATATTTAGCTTATACGCATGCTCGCCAAATGCACGTTGAATAGCCTTAATTTCCTGTGGATCGCCTATTGGTGTTGACGTTCCATGCACATTAACATAATCAATATCCTCAGGTTGTAATTCGGCATCGCTTAAAGCATTTAGCATAACATTGTATGCTCCAAGTCCTTCCGGATGTGGTGCTGTCATGTGATAAGCATCGGCACTCATGCCCCCACCAACCATCTCGGCATATATTTTTGCACCCCGTTTAATAGCGTGCTCGTATTCTTCAAGTATCACGCAACCACCACCTTCGCCAAGTACAAAACCATCACGATCTTTATCAAAAGGTCTGGAGGCTGTTTGTGGAGAATCATTGCGGGTACTCATGGCATGTAAAGCATTAAACCCGCCAACACCGGCCTCATTAATAGCTGCTTCACTTCCCCCGCTAACTATGATATCGGCTTTGCCAAGACGAACATAATTAAATGCATCAATAATTGAATTGGTTGAGCTGGCACATGCTGATACCGTTGTAAAATTAGGCCCCCTGAAGCCAAAACGCATGGATATTAAGCCCGGGGCAATATCGGCTATCATTTTTGGAATAAAGAATGGATTAAAGCGTGGCGTTCCATCGCCTAATGCAAAAGCACTTACTTCATCCTGAAAAGTTCTTAAGCCACCTATACCTGAACCCCAGATTACCCCAACACGATCTTTGTTAATAGAGTCGTTATTATCAATACCGGCATCAGCTACACCCTGCGAACTTGCTGCTATTGCAAAATGCGTAAACAAATCCATCTTACGGGCTTCTTTGCGATCCACGTACTGTGAAACGTCAAAGTTTTTTACCTCGCAGGCAAATTGTGTTTTGAATTTTGAAGCATCAAAACGGGTAATAGGTGCCGAACCGGAAATTCCTGTTGTAAGCCCCTTCCAATACTCGTCAATGTTATTGCCGAGAGGAGTGACTGCACCAAGACCGGTAACAACAACTCGTTTTAAAACCATCAGGAAATTTAAAGTGGTAAAAAATTACTTAGCGTTTGCTTTAATGTAATCAATGGCATGACCAACTGTTTGGATTTTTTCTGCCTGATCGTCTGGAATTGCGATATTAAATTCTTTTTCGAATTCCATAATCAGTTCCACAGTATCCAAAGAGTCTGCCCCAAGGTCAGTAGTAAAGCTTGAATCATTGGATATTTCGCCTGCGTCAACACCAAGTTTGTCAACGATGATAGCTTTCACTCTAGAGTCAATATCTGACATAGTTATTAGTTTTTGAAGAATTTTAGTTTTTAATAAAGAGGCGGCAAAAGTAATAATTTCTCATTATGCTCAAATTTTTTTTAAAATCCTTGCAATTGTAGGTCTTTGTAGCAACTAATTGATGAGAAAAAGGCGGTTATTAGGTAATTGTTAACGTCTGACTATTAGATAAGTGGGTGCGTTCTGCAGCATAATGTAAATTTAAAAAGACTCCATTTAAACCTTATGGAAGTTGAAAATAAGTCTGCGAACCATATTTAATAGTAGAAGAATTAGTCAATCAAATTGATATTTGAACGTATAGAGATTTTTATTGAAGAAGAAAGCTGTTTTCAATAAGTTGTGCAATACAATTCTCTAATGCCTTAATAGTTCCATCTAATATTCTCTAAAAATTTATTCAACCATTAATTCATTTTCCCCCCGTTCCAGATTGCCTCTTTGCTCAATGTTTCCTATTTGCCATATTCAATTACATTTGTCGCCCTCTTAACGGCCAAATGGATTTAAAAAGTAAGATTGATATTAAAAAACTGCCAAAGCATGTTGCAATAATTATGGATGGCAATGGTCGTTGGGCTAAGAAACAAGGAAAAATACGCACTTTTGGACATCAGCATGGTGTGGCCGCTGTGCGCGATACTACTGAGGCCGCTGCTGAACTTGGCATAGAATATTTAACGCTGTATGCATTTTCAACCGAAAACTGGAACCGGCCTAAGTTTGAAATCAATGCATTGATGGAGTTATTGGTTAAAACTATTCATGCCGAAACCAAAACACTAAATGACAACAATATTCGTTTACAGGCCATTGGCGATTTAAAAAGCCTACCCGGCAAATGTCATAAGCAATTACTCGAAACAATTAATAATACAAGCACAAACAGCAGGATGACTCTTGTGCTTGCCCTTAGTTACAGTTCAAGATGGGAATTAGCCGAGGCGTGTAAAAACATTGCGGCAAAAGTTGCGGCAAAAGAAATAAGTGTAGAAGCTATAAATGAAAAACTCATAAGTGAACATCTGAATACATCGGGTATGCCCGACCCTGAGCTTCTTATACGCACAAGCGGAGAGTATCGCATCAGCAATTTCCTGCTATGGCAAATAGCTTATGCAGAACTTTATTTTTGTGAAAAATTGTGGCCTGATTTCAGACGTAACGATTTTTATGAGGCATTGATAAATTATCAGCAACGCGAACGAAGATTTGGAGGGGTTCTTTGAAATTCAATTCCGTTAAAAATAGCTTAAATAACTTTCACACCAGAAAAATAGTATGAAGTTTAACCCGGTTTTTTTGATATCAACCTTACATCTCACTCAGTAATAAATGTTCAGGCAATTTTTTTTCACCATAATACTTTGCGCATTACAGTTAATTTGTAGGGCACAGGTAAGTATTGGTGGAAACGACTCTCTGGATATTGATTTCAGCAATCCTAAGGAGTATGAGATAAAAAGCATAGAGGTAACCGGAATTCAATATCTGGATAAAAATGCACTAAAAACACTTTCCGGGCTTACGGCTGGTGACCGTATTAAAATTCCCGGGGAACAAATAACAAAGGCTATTGAGAATTTATGGAAACAAGGGCTATTATCAGATATAAAAATTGTAGTTAAAGAAATTAATGGCAAACTGATTTCCCTTGAACTCCAATTGCAGGAAAGGCCCCAGCTTTCTGCGTTTACATTTACAGGTGTATCAAAAGGTGAAGCCGATAAGCTTCGTGAAAAAATAAATCTTACCCGGGGACAGATAATCACTGAAAACCTCCTAAAAACAGTTTCCTACAAAATTAACGACTACTTTATTGGAAAAGGATACCTGAATTCTGAAGTAAAGTTCAATGTGAGTAACGATACTATTTCTAAGAATAAACAAATTCTTACCATTAATGTCCACAAGAATCGAAAAACCAAAATTCATGAAATTAAGTGGGTTGGAAATACGGTAATGTCTTCCTCAAAACTTAAAGGCTGGCTGAAGGAAACGAAAGAAAAAAAGTGGTATCACTTTTTTAAAACTTCAAAGTATATAGAAGAAAATTTTACAACAGATAAAGAAAAAATAATTGCCAAATATCTTGAAAAAGGCTATCGTGACGCTAAAATCACTTTTGATACGGTTTACAAATATGACAAGAGTACTGTAACCTTAGAAATTCATATAGTTGAAGGCAAACCTTATTACTTCCGTAATATTAACTGGATAGGTAATACCAAACATTCAGCTAAAGAATTATCAACTATACTTGGTATCAATAAAGGCGACCTTTATAATCAGAAGGTTTTAGATAATGCGCTTTATGGCAGCCAAAGTGGCCGCGATGTTCAATCACTTTACATGGACGATGGTTATTTGTTTTTTCAAATTAACCCGGTGGAGGTAAGAGTTGATAATGATTCGATAGATCTTGAAATGCGGATTTATGAAGGCAAACAAGCCATCATAAATAAAATTACGGTAAAAGGAAATACTAAAACTAACGACCGTGTAATATACCGTGAAATACGAACACAACCCGGCCAGCTATTTAGCCGCAGTGACATTATCCGCACGCAGCAGGAACTTGCACAATTAGGTTTTTTTGATGCAGAAAAATTTAAAGTTAATCCTAAACCCAACCCCGTTGACGGCACTGTTGATATTGATTACACAGTAGAAGAAAAACCATCCGACCAACTTGAACTTTCAGGTGGATATGGAGCCGGGCGTTTAGTGGGTACGTTAGGGGTGTCCTTTAATAACTTCAGTGCTCGCAACATCCTTAAAAAAGAGGCATGGCGGCCTCTACCCAGTGGAGATGGACAAAAATTAAGTTTGCGCGCTCAAACCAGTGGAATTAACTATCAATCGTACAGTGCTTCATTTACTGAGCCGTGGCTTGGGGGCAAAAAAGCTAATTCATTCAGTACCTCCATTTACTATTCAATTCAAAACCCAAGTGGAGTAAAAAAAAGCAATCCGCTACATTCATCTATTTCAATACTTGGAACATCAGTTGGTCTTGGGAAAAGGCTTAAATGGCCCGATGATTTCTTCCAGATTTATTATGAAGCTTCTTACCAGCGTTATTACGTTCGTAATTATAACTCATCATTTATCTTCGGTGATGGAATTGCAAACAGCATTGCTTTAACGGCTACACTTTCGCGCAATTCCGTTGATGCACCTTTATTCCAATATCCGCGCAGAGGATCACAACTATCATTTTCACTGGAAGCAACACCTCCATTCTCAGCTTTTGCACCCGCAAATAAAAATTACACCGATTTGCCGCCTAATGAAAAATATAAGTGGATAGAATATCACAAATGGAAGTTTTCAGCTTCGGTGTTTACTAAACTTACCGGCAACCTGGTAGTTAATTTTAGAGCTAACTTCGGTTTCTTAGGCTACTATAATAAGCAAATAGGCGCAGCACCTTTCGAACGATTTTATTTGGGTGGTGACGGATTGTCCAATTTTTCTTTAGACGGCCGCGAGATCATTGCCTTACGAGGCTATGAAAACGAATCGCTCACACCTGTTGAATACATTCCAGGTCAGGGATGGAGCCGCGTGGGAGGAACAACTTTTGATAAATATACGCTTGAGTTAAGATACCCGGTATCGCTCAATCCGCAGGCTATGATTTATGGATTAGCATTTCTTGAAGCCGGAAACAGCACAATAGGCATAAAAAATTATTCGCCATTTGAAATATACAGGTCAGCAGGATTTGGAGTTCGAATATTCTTACCCATGTTTGGCTTACTTGGCCTGGATTGGGGATATGGTTTTGATGAAGTTAAAAATGTTCCCGGTGCAGGTGGCAGCCATTTTCACTTTACCATTGGACAACAATTCTATTAACAGCAGCGTTTAATACAGCAAACCTGAACAGACGCTAACAGCAGTTTTCTGAAATCTATAAGCATATTAGGTATAAAAAATTACATTTGCGCGCCTTAAAACGATTCATCTCAACTTCAGCAAGGTGATGATTTATTGCATGCAATTTGATTAACAGCAATTCATTAAAATATTTAAACGCTATGAAAAAAGTAATTCTAATCGTATCGGCAGCCTTGGTATTTACATTGAATGTTGCAACAGCACAGAAATTTGCATACATCGATACGCAATATATTCTTGATAATATTCCCGATTATAAAACAGCACAACAAACACTGGATCAGATATCAATAGGCTGGCAAAAAGAAATTGAAGCCAAATATGCTGTTATTGACAAACTGTATAAAGACTACCAGGCTGAGCAAATTTTGTTAACTGATGATATGCGTAAAAAACGCGAAGCAGAGATTATGGAGAAAGAAAAAGAAGTTAAAGAACTTCAAAAAGCAAAATTCGGTTATGAAGGTGAGTTGTTCAAGAAAAAACAGGAATTGGTAAAACCTATACAGGATAAAATTTACAATGCTGTAAAAAAACTGGCAACAGATCAGAGTCTTGCTGTAGTGTTTGATAAAAGCAGCGATCTTACTATCCTGTATTCAAACCCTAAATATGATAAAAGTGATGAGGTACTCACTGCATTAGGATTTAAGCCGGGTTCTAAATCAGGCACCGATCCTAAATCATCATCGGGCAGCGGTGGACAAGCACCAAAGTCGGGCGAGCAGCCACAACCAGACAGAAAATAATCAAATAAATATTTTACTTATAACACGCTATGAAGAAATTACTATTAGCAGCAATTATAACCTGCTTCTTTGCATCAGTTAATGCCCAGATCAAACTTGGTCATATCAACTCCACATCACTTTTACAATCAATGCCCGAAACAAAGAATGCCGATTCGGCTTTAACCAAATTCGGAAAGTCATTGGAAGACCAGCTCAAAGCCATGTCGGGCGAATACGATAAAAAGGTAGAGGAGTATAAAAAAAATGAAGCCAGCATGGCTGACCCGATTAAGGAAATTAAAGTAAAAGAAATTACAGATCTTGAAGATCGCATCCGCAATTTCCAGCAATCAGCACAGGATAATATCCAGAAGAAAAAAGAAGAACTGTATCAGCCTATTATAAAGAAGGCTGATGAAGCTATCAAGGCAGTTGCCAAAGACAAAGGTTACACTTATATTTTCGATTCAAGTGTTGGCGTATTGCTTTATGCTAATGACAGCGATGATATTATTAGCCTGGTTAAAGCCAAATTAGGTTTAAAGTAATCGGTTATAAAACTTACATTAGCCCATGTAATACATGCATGGGCTTTTTTATTTTATAATTGTTACCAATATTTGAATGACAGACAAGCAAACATATAAGCCGTCAGATCCAATAGGCATTTTCGACTCAGGCATAGGTGGCCTTACGGTTGCCAATGCCATTCATCAACTGCTGCCCAACGAAGCCATTATTTACTTTGGTGATACTGCCCATTTGCCTTATGGTGACAAATCGCCTGCAGCAATAAAAAGCTATTCATTACATATAGCCGATGTGTTACTAAAAAACCGCTGCAAAATTATTGTAATAGCATGCAACACGGCTTCAGCCATTGCCTATAAAACGGTAAAAGATCATGTAGAAGGAGCGGTGGAAGTAGTTAGTGTTATTGAGCCTACTGTGGAATATGTAACTGCCGGAAATTATACCGGTAGAGTGGGTGTTATTGCCACGAAGGCAACAATAAAGAGTGACGTATATGCACAGGAAATAAAAAAAGTGAATTCGGATGTAGTTGTTGAATCACTGGCTACACCATTACTGGCGCCAATGATTGAAGAAGGATTTTTCAACAATAAAATCTCTAAAACAATTATAAACGATTACCTGTCAAGACCAAAACTGAAAAAAATTGACACACTTATACTGGCATGTACGCACTACCCTTTGATTAAGCCTGAAATAGAAAGTTACTACAAAGGAAAAGTAAGAATTATTGATTCAACAGAAATAGTTGCTCAAAAAGTTAAAGAGAAACTTGCAGCAGCCCGGTTGCTTAATAAGGATAAAAAGGGCAAACATCACTTTTACGTAAGTGATTACACACGCTCGTTTGAGCAAAGCACTAAATTGTTTTTTAAGGGTAACGTTAAACTTGAATTACTCAATATCTGGAAAGCATTTTGAGGTAAGCATTTTGTTATATTTACACATTACTATCGTATTAACTCCAACTTCTGCCATACCATTAGCTTATGAAACATCCTCGCGTTTCTGCACCTGTTCTCACGGTTGATTATGAATATGAACTGGAAATACAGCGCACCATAATCAATTTTGCCACTTCCATGTTCAGGCAAAACAAAGTGGACGATATATTATGGGACGTAGCTCAAAACTGTATTTCAAAACTTCATTTTGAAGACTGCGTGATTTACATGATTGATCACGAGAAAAAAGTGCTGGTGCAGAAAGCTGCATATGGCCCAAAGAGTTTTGGCAAATTAAAAATCCGGAATCCAATTACCATAAATATTGGCCAGGGAATAGTAGGAACTGTAGCAAAAACCGGCATTGCAGAAATTGTTGCAGATACTGCTCACGACCCGCGCTATATCAGAGACGATGCACAACGCTTCTCCGAGCTGGCAGTACCAATTGTTTATGAGGAGCAGGTTCTTGGCGTAATAGATTCAGAGCATTCGCAAAAGAATTTTTTTAATGAAAGGCATTTGCAAATACTCACAACCATTGCAAAATTATGCGCCAATAAAATCAGCAGGGCAATGATTGATGAAAAAATACACAGCATCGATCTTGAAATTTCAGAAATGAAACGCCATGTAGCTGAAGCAAAACTGTCTGCTCTGCGTGCCCAGATGAGCCCTCATTTTGTTTTTAATTCTCTTAACGCCATTCAGCATTTTATAACCTCTAATAACAATGAAGATGCATTAAGCTACCTTAACAGGTTCTCAAAACTTATAAGGCTTATTTTACAAAAAGCCAACGATAACCAGGTTAGCATAGCTGATGAAATAACCATGCTTGAATTGTATATGCAGATAGAATCAATGCGTTTTTCCGATAGATTTGAATACACCATAAAAGTTGATCCGGAAATTAATCAGCATTCAATGGCCATTCCGTCAATGATGATTCAGCCATTTGTGGAATATGCCATTCATTTTTCATTAATGCATAAAAAGGAAAAAGGAATGCTCATGCTTGAAATTAAAAAATCAGCTTCTAAGTTGATTTGCACGGTTACTGACAATGGTATTGCCAGAAGTGAATCGGAGCATTTAAAAAACAGTCATAAAATACAGCATGATGATGCTATTGAAAATGCATTTAAAAGACTGGCTACACTAAATTCGTTATCCAATAAAACTGCTGCTATTCAGATTAACAATCTAAACGATTCTTACGGGCAATGGAGCGGCACATGCGTTGAAATAAGCCTGCCATTTGAAAAGCTGTAGTTGAATTAAGCTGAAATTACTTTCCTGCTTTGCCTGATGAATTTTTAACCTTCTCAGAATTTTTTCTGCCTGACATCCCATAACCAATTAGCGGCTTTGAAATATGCACAAGAAGCCTGGAGTGCTTTGTTGCTTTAGTTTTTTTCATTGCTGAATGGATTAATTTTTACGAATGTAAGTATTATTCTGAAAGTATTTCCTTGACTTCAGCATATCTTCTGCGCGAAACTTCAACATGCGAATCGTCAGTTAATATTACATAACCTTCATTGCTAAGCGCTTTTATAAACTTGCGGTTAACGAGGTGCGACTTGTGAACCCTGATAAAATTATGATCAGTTAGTAAATCCTCATATTCCTTAAGCGTTTTTGACGAAATCATTTTATTTCGCTTGTGCAAATGAAAAAGCGTGTAATTACTATCAGCTTCACACCGAATAATTTCTTCTGTATTTAAAAAATGCGTGCCCTCTGTAGAATTAATGGCCAACCGGTATTCTGATTGTTTAGCCGACTTAAGGTTATGAATTAAATTCTTTAATAACGATTTATTGTCAATCCCTTTGCTTCGCTTTTCCAAAAACCTGTTCACAGCTGCCTGAAGTTCATCAACATCCAATGGCTTTAATAAATAATCCAGGGCACTGAATTTTATAGCCCTTATTGCATATTGATCATATGCTGTTATAAAAATTACTTCAAACATCGGGTCCTTAAACTGTCGTAAAAAATCAAGCCCGTTTAATACCGGCATTTCAATATCTAAAAAAACAAGGTCGGGATTGTGCACTTGTACAGCTCTGTTTGCTTCAGATCCGTTTTCGCACATAGCTGCAATTTCAATCTCAGGAAAGTATGTTTCAAGTTTTATGCGCAACTGTTCGCGGTTAAACTTTTCATCATCAACAATAATTGCTGTAATACTTTTCATAAAGAATTGACGGTTATTATTTCACCAAGGTAATATTATTTTTAATGTTGCACATGACACTAATCGATAGAATAATTGCCCTAAAAGTCGCTGTATTTAACCCATTCGCGAAAATTTGTCAGTACCGGTTTTATTGGCATTTTCTTTGACTATTGGGGCTAAAATAAATTTAAATACATTCTAAAATAATATCAAAATACTATGCAAACCGGTAAGATAAACGTACAAACTGAAAACATTTTTCCCATAATCAAAAAATTCCTTTACTCCGATCATGAGATTTTTTTGAGAGAATTGGTTTCAAACGCTGTAGATGCTACTCAAAAATTAAAAACCTTAGCCGGTGCCAATGAATTTAAAGGCGAACTTGGTGATTTAACAGTTAACGTTTCTATTGATGCAGAAAAAAAGACACTAACTATCAGCGATCGTGGTATTGGCATGACTGCTGATGAAGTGGAGCGCTTTATTAACCAGATTGCTTTTTCAGGTGCTGAAGAATTTTTAGATAAATACAAAAACGATTCTGCGGCCAATCCAATCATCGGGCATTTTGGGTTGGGATTTTACAGTGCATTTATGGTGGCTGATAAAGTTGAATTTATTACCAAATCCTACAAAGATGCTCCTGCAGTAAAATGGAGTTGCGATGGCAGCCCTGAATATCAGCTTGTTGAAAATGATCGAAGCGAGCGTGGAACGGAGATTGTTTTATTCATCAATGATGAGTCAAAAGAATTTTTGGAAAAACAACGCATACAAAACCTGTTAGAGAAATACTGCAAATTTCTTCCTGTTGAAATTAAGTTTGATGAAAAAGTAATCAATAACACTAAACCTGCCTGGACAAAAAAACCGGCCGATCTTACTGCTGATGATTATAAAAACTTTTATCGCGAACTGTATCCATTTACTATGGATGAACCGTTATTTCATATCCATTTAAATGTTGATTACCCGTTCAACCTTACCGGTATTTTGTATTTCCCAAAACTGAAAAAGAATTTTGAACTGCAGAAAAATAAAATTCAGTTATACTGCAACCAGGTATTTGTAACCGATTCGGTGGAAGGTATTGTTCCTGACTTTTTAACGCTTATGCATGGGGTTATTGATTCACCGGATATTCCGCTTAATGTATCGCGCAGTTATTTGCAAAGTGATAGTAACGTAAAAAAAATATCATCACATATTACCAAAAAAGTTGCCGATAAGCTGGAAGAATTATTTAATGAAACACGCAGCGAATTTGAAAGCAAGTGGGATGATATTGGCATTTTTATAAAGTATGGTGTATTAAGTGATGAAAAGTTTTTTGAGCGTGCGAAAAACTTCTGCCTGTTTAAAAATGCCGATGGTAAGTATTTTACATTTGATGAGTATCAGACCCTTGTAAAATCAAACCAGGAAAACAAAGACAAAAAAACAGTTTACCTCTATACCAATAACAAAGAGGAACATCATGCTTTGCTGGAGTCCGCTGCTAAGCGGGGTTATGATGTATTATTGTTTGACGCCCCCTTAGATGCTCACTTCATTAATTTTCTGGAGTATAAACTGAGTGATATAACTTTTGCACGTTTAGATTCAGATACATTAGACAATCTTATAAAAAAGGAAACCACTGCCGACTCGAAATTAAACGAGGATCAAAAGAAAATTTTGCAACCCGTGTTTGAAAGTCAACTGTCAGCAGAAAAATATAAAGTGCAGTTTGAAAACATGAGTGATGAAGATGTTCCGGTTATGATAACACAAAGTGAGTTTGCAAGACGCATGAAAGAAATGAGTGCAATGGGTGGCGGTTATGATTTTATGGGATCGATGCCTGAATCGTATAATGTTGTTGTGAATACCAATCACCCGTTAATGAGTAAACTATTGCTCGAAACCGAGCCGCATAAACAACAGGAGTTAGCCAAACAAGCCATTGACCTTGCCTTATTGCAAAAAGGCATGCTGAAAGGCGAAGAGCTTACCAAATTTATTAACCGGAGCCTGGCTTTGATAAAGTAATTGACGCCTGCTGCATTAAAGAACCAGATTAGTTTGTGTTTCTTTGCATTTCACAATTGATTTCAAATTAAATGAGCCGAATAAAAGTTACAGCAAAAGAAACACTGGCAGTATCCACAGAAATTGTATTGCCTAACGATACCAATACACTGGGTAATTTAATGGGAGGCAGGTTGCTGCACTGGATGGATGTTATAGCAGCCATAAGCGCACACCGGCATTGCCATCGTATTGTTGTAACAGCATCGGTAAATAATGTATCGTTTAATCAGCCCATCAAATTGGGTGATATTGTAACCCTGCATGCAAAAGTTTCACGATCATTCAATTCATCAATGGAAGTGTTTATTGATGTGTGGGTAGAAAACAATGCCGATAATAAAAAGATAAAATGTAACGAAGCCATTTATACGTTTGTGGCTGTTGATCAATTGGGCAACCCCATTAATGTTCCCGAATTGATTCCCGAAACTGAAGAAGAAGTGAAGCGTTACGATGGTGCTTTGCGCAGACGGCAGCTTGCACTTATACTTGCCGGAAAAATGAAACCTGCAGATGCCACTGAATTAAGAGCGCTTTTTAATCTATCCTGATTATGTTTAACAGCGAGTTGCGCCTGGCAATCAGAGAAAAGCTGGATGCGGGTTTAACACATCAGCAGGTGTATGAACAGTTAGCTGTTGAAGGTGAGGATAACAAGGCGATTATGCGCATGCTGATGCGTATGCCATCAAAAGCAAATTTTGATTCAACAATTTTTTTCAGAAAAGCAATTCAGTATGTTGCACTTGCCTATGTTCTTTTCGGATTTTACTTTATTAACAATGTGATGAGGCCTTCACTGTCACAGCCTTACGGGCTGTGGATTCAATTTGTATTGTTTGCCGCTGCAATGGTGTTCCTGTTTGGATTTGTTCTACAAAAAAATGTGCTGCCTAATTTTATCACACTTGTTATTCCTATTGCTTACTTCAGTTTTTTAAATAAAATCATTCCGCAACAATTTACCGTAGAGGAAATAATTAATGTTATTTTATTCCTGTTACTGTTTATTACAGAAATAGTTTATACGTTTAAATTGAAAAAAGGAATAGTTTTGGAAATGAAATAACCGATCAGAAACTTAATTTTTATTTGAGTTCACTAATGCTGCAATTTTTTCAAGATCAATTTTATTCATGCAATTAAAATGGCCCTTCGGGCATTTATCAAATCCTATTTTTGAACAGGGCCTGCAATCCAGGTTTTTTACTTCAAACAGATCAGTAGGCTTATTGTCTCTGAGATAAGGATACATACCAAACTCAGGAACAGTGTTGCCCCATACAGAAATTATTTTTTTGTCAAAAGCTGCTGCTATGTGCATTAAACCGGTATCGTGCGTAATTATAAGCTCAGCGTACTTTATAACGGCTGCCGATTGATGTAAACTTAGTTTGCCACAGGCATTATAACTATTTGCACCAATTGCTTTTACAATTTCCTCAGCTCGTGCAGTGTCTTCTTTTCCTCCCAATAAAACTATTGGCTTTGAAATTTTTTTACAGAGCGCAATTATTTTTTCTGTTGGCAATCGCTTAGTGGCATGTTGCGCACCAATAGCAATTGCAACATATTCAAATTGCTCAAAAGGAATTTGCAAAACATTTTTAAAATCATCCCTGGCTATTGTCGTTAGCTCATGCGGCAAAAAATAATCAAGACCCATTAAATCATTTTCCACACCAAGCGATTTTACAGTTTCAAGGTAACGGTCAACGATATGAATTTTGGGCAGCTTGTTGATTTTAAAATTAACCAGCAACCATTTTTCAATATTCAGCTTATCAAATGAAAATGTTTTTACTCCCAGATGTATTTTAATTCTGAAAGTACGGATGTTGTTATGCAGATCTATAATGTAATCATAATTTTCGTCCTTCAGTTCTTTCAACAATGCTGACAGATCATTCTTAAGGTAGAAATTTTTGTCGATGTAACGATTGTGTTCAATTACTGATCTATAATTTTCCTTCGTTACAAAATGTACCTCAGCATCTTTAACCTGGTGCTTAATACAGCGTACAACAGGCGATGTTAGCACAATATCACCTATTGAAGAAAAACGCATGATTAAGATTTTTGGCATTGCGCTAAAGTAAAAAATAGGTTTGAAGTTTCGGTCCCGATAGCTACCTGCCTGTTCGGCAGACAGGTCGGGATGAAATTTGAGGTTTGCACACACTCGTCATTGCGAGGCACGAAGCAATCTTTTTCTTAGTGACCCATATTCATTATTATGAAAGTTTGCTTCGTGCCCGCAATGAGGGTACAATATATTTCTAATTTCATTTTGAGCTATATCTTCGCAGGCAAATGATACTTACCGATACACACACCCATTTATATCTTGAAGAATTTGATGCCGACCGCGAATCATTGATTAATGATGCCATGCGAATGGGCGTGCAACGGTTTTTCCTTCCCAATATCGATACATCTTCCATCGGCAGTTTATTTGCGCTTACTCAAAAATATCCCGGTAATTGTTTTGCAATGATGGGTTTGCATCCATGCAGCGTAAAAGAAAACTATAAAGATGAATTGGAAAAGATTTACGCAACACTTCAATCTCAAACTTCAAACCTCAAACCTCAAACTGTTTATGCTATCGGTGAAATAGGAATGGATTTATACTGGGATAAAACACTTGTGCGCGAGCAGGAAATTGCCTTCATCACACAATGTGAATGGGCCAGTGAATTGAATCTGCCCATAGTTATTCATTCACGTAATTCCACTGATGAATTAATAGCCCTTATCAAAAACCATAAGCACTTAAATCTTAAAGGAATATTTCATTGCTTTAGCGGCAATATTCAACAGGCGAAAGAAATTATTGATCTTGGTTTTTATTTAGGGATTGGCGGTGTGGTTACTTTTAAAAATTCAGGTTTGGATAAAGTAGTTGAGCAAATTGATCTGAGGCATATCGTTTTAGAAACTGATGCACCGTATCTTGCCCCAACGCCTCATCGCGGCAAGCGAAATATTCCTGAATATTTAAAACTGGTGGCTGAAAAAATTGCCGCAATAAAAAATACAAGTGTTGAAGCAGTAGCGTTAATTACAACTGAAAATGCTGATAAGATTTTCTTAAGCAAATGAATAAACTCTTAATCATATACACGGGCGGAACCATTGGCATGACCCATGATGATGCAGGAACGCTGTCACCATTCGATTTCGGGAAAATATACGACCGCATACCTGAGTTAAAGCGTTACGACTGTAAAATTGATTTTTATTCGTTTCATCCGCTCATTGATTCATCAGACATGCAGCCTAAGAAATGGGCGCTTATTGCAAGGCACATTTTTAAACATTATGATGAATATATCGGCTTTATCATTTTACATGGCACCGATACAATGGCCTATACCGCTTCGGCACTAAGCTTTATGCTTCAGAATTTAAGCAAGCCTGTTATCCTAACCGGTTCACAATTGCCGCTTGAAGCCGTTCGTACCGATGCTCGCATTAACTTGATTACCACCGTTGAAATTATCTGTTCACAGGTTAAAGCTAATTTAAAACTGAAAGAGGTTTGCATCTTTTTTGATGACCAGCTGTTCCGGGGTAACCGTACTGAAAAATTTACCTCTTCCAAATTCGATGCTTTTAAATCGGCTAACTACCCGCCTTTAGCTGAGGCCGGTGTAGAGATCAAATATAATGAAGAAGCATTTTTGCAATGGAAGAAAAATCAGAAATTCCGTATAGATGAAAAGTTAGATGACAACATTGCCCTACTGAAATTGTATCCCGGCATTACGCAGCATTTTATTGATACGGTGCTAACCATTCCGCATTTAAAAGGTGTAGTGCTTGAAACCTATGGTGCCGGTAATGCTCCAACCAACAAGGCATTTATTGATTCATTACAAGATGCTATTCATCGCGGTATTGTAATTATAAATGTTTCACAGTGCAGTGGCGGAACTGTTGATTTAGGAAAATATGAAAGCAGCTCGGGGTTGCAGCAAATAGGGGTTATAAGCGGTGGCGATATGACCACTGAATCGGCCTTGACTAAACTGATGTACCTTTTCGGCAAAGGTTTACGCAAATCGCAGGTTGAAAAATTTATGCAGAAAAATTTAAGAGGTGAATTGACTGATGGAGGTTGATACAGTTAATTATTCAATACCAAGTGTTTTATCCAGCTTGTCTAAAACTATTACAATTCCTGCGCGCAAGCCATAGGAGGCATACGTTGATTTAATTTTGCTTCTGTATAATGAATTATATTCATCAGTTGTTTTATCCATTGGCGTATAATGTGCAGCTCCGTCAAGCGATGGCGCTACCATAAAACCCACACCAAATTTTACATCCATAAATTCAGCTACTTTAAAACTCAGATCCCAATTTAAATTTAATGCTATACTGTACCGGGTTGCTTTTTTGTCTTTGCCAACATAGTTTTTATTGGTTGCAAAATCATAACCGCTGCCGTTTAAGGAATTAAACACCCACTCGGCACCGGGTGTTACTGATTGATTGTTGATAGCATCAGTTGTTAGTAATACATTCCATGTTGATCCTTCATCGAAATAATCATACCATGTTAACCTGTCTTTATTAACGGTGTCAACCTGGTAAAGTCCTTCAAAATCCTGGTTCACATTGTAACTTGAAGAATTGTTAAAGTAAACAAAGGAAGGACCAACACTAAATTCCATCGACCATCTCCTTCCGCGATTTTCATTCTTGGCTCCGATCTTGGTTCTGTATTTATAAAGCAATGGAAAATTCAATACATGATAGTTTAAAGTTTCCTCAGACCCTTCTCTGATTCTAATGCGCCTTCGATAATCATTAACTCCGTCATTTGATTTAAATGTAATTTCTACAGGATCCTCAATACTATAGGTGGCATTAAAACCGCAGTAATTTACGCCTATAGAAATTCCCATATGCTTTGCTTTTTTGCCAAAGTAGTAACTAAATTCCGCCCCGAAATTTGAGCTGATGGTAGAACTGAAGGATGGATTTTTAAAACTTCCTTTTTGTGATTGTAATACATCAATTTCAGCGTAGCCATATTGGTCGGGCTCAGGCAAGCTTAAATTACAGTTATTAATCATTAATCCGGTAAAAACAAAAATACTGAAGTTGTTATGGAAATATTCTTCCGGGCAACCGCTATTTCCAATTATTCCATACCTTTCTTTACACCTGTCAGTCTTATCAGGTGTCCCATCAAGGTCAAAATCGGGTAACCCACTGGCCGTAAAATCACCATAGATTGTATCTGCACCATTACCGCGTTCTTCTTTATCTAATATTCCATCCTGGTCTTTATCATTAAAAATACTAATGGGCTTGATATTAATTGCATCAATTTTAAAAATTCTTGGCAAAGAGTCATTATTAAATTTAATGCTTAATATCAATGTATCATATGATTGAAATTTGTAGGTAACATCAGCACTGTTATAAAGCTGGTTGCCCTTTATCCTCTCCTTTGAACTTTCTTCTTCACTCATATTCTCACCAAAATCAATTTTGCGTTTTTCAAATTCCCGCTCATAGTAGGTTGTTGCATCTTCCAAAACATCCTTTCTTAATTTTTCAACAGTAACTCTCCTTGTAATCTTATAAATATATTCATTGCCATCTATCACCGGACCATTTACTTCTCCGATTGAATCAATTTTCATAGTGCGAATTTGTAATCCCAGGTCGTGTGCATACCTGTCAAAAGCCTTGTTCGTATCAACTTTATAAACTGACTTTTTTAGAACTTCATCATACCTGAAAATTACATTGAACTCATCATCAATAGTTGCATTGGCATCAAACAGCGTCTTATATTTATTATACACTCTTATATTCAAGGGTTGCTTTGGATCATCGTTAATGCCAAGGTTCCACGAATCCTTTAAATCATTTATCAACACTTCTGCAAGCGAATCCTTATTATAGGACAACTGCCCGAAAGCAAACAGGGGAAAAAACAGATTCAACAAAATAATTTTAAATTTCATATGGCCTGTTGGTTAATGATTTACTATAATTCTGGTGGTTAATCGCTGATGATCGCTGCTTGTTAATTCTAAAAAATAAATTCCGTCAGGTATATTACCAATGTTAATCAGCTGCTTTATTTCCGGTTGCTTCTTTTGAAAACCTGATGTAAAAACCTGCTCACCCAATGCATTTAATATTTTTGCTTCAATGCTGCCATAAATGTTGCCACTTAATGTAACATTTAAATGGTTTGCTGTCGGATTGGGATATACACTCAAGGCAACAGTGTTGTCAATAGGTTGCTGTGCAACTGGTTTTTGCGCATACGGTCCGTTATAATACACCTTGCTTTTACATTCGCCATTGCCGAGCAACACCCAATAGGCATAATCATGCACGTTTAAGGAATCGTTTAAAATAAACTCCGTTGGAGGAATAAAAAACTGGTAAACCTGTCCGGCTATTTCAACGGGCGGTCCGGTTAGTGTGTCATTGAAATTATTTTTATAAAAAAGCGAATCATAACCCCATTGATAACCACTGTCGGCATTCATGGAATTATCAGGATAAATGAGCAGGTGGCCAGGTTCCTTTTTGAATATTACTCGCGGGTCAATGGCATTAGCTGAGCTGGTTAAGTTTGCAACCATCGATGCTGTATCCTGGCAAGCCCCTGTATTAATTGCATAATCAGCAATTGCAAAAATAGTTACTGGCGACACCGCATTTGCATCAAATGATGCTACTGTATTTGGGGTTAGTGTATTACCGAAATTAACTCCTGCTGGTGGACTTGCAATCCAAGTATAAGTAACAGCAGTATCGGGGTTGCTGACATTAAAATTGATATTTATTGAACTTTTGCAAAGTGTGATTACCGAATTGCCCGGAAAAACTGAAGATGTAAAATCCGGTTTGGGTGGTGCAGGTTTTACAGTAACATTTAGTGTATCGGTAGTAATGCAATTGTGAGTCCCGTTGGTATAAATTAACGAAACACTATAAGGCAGCGTCTGAATGCTTGTGGTATGGTTGATTAAGGTATCATTTATAACCGCGTTGGATGAGGCAGATTGGTTGGTGTTACCTGTAATTATTAAAGGATTAACAGATGAATTCCATGCATACTTAATGTTATTATAAAAATTAGGTATAAGAGTATTGTTAAAAACCTGCCCACTACAAATAGTGTCATCAACTGAAAGCAAAATTGGTTTTGGATTTACCGTGATGTTGAAACTACTTGAAGGACCTATACATCCGAATGGTGAAGTAGCATAAACAGTAATGGTGGCAATTAGCGGAACACTGTCGTTATTAATCATTGGAGCATTAGGAATGTTACCTGTACCGGTTGTACCAAAACCTACATCGGCAGTGGAAGACCAGTTGTAAATAGAATTTAAAACTGTGCTGGCAAATGCTTCAACAAATAGGGTGTCACCATGACACAAGACAACAGAAGGCAAACTACTTTGAATAACAGGTAATGGATTTATAGTAACAGGTATTGTTGCCGATTGCCCTAATGAACATCCGTTAGCATCAGTTACTGAAGTTAAATTATAATTATAAATACCCGGGGGAACATTAGTTGGCACCTGTATCTGAATAGTATCGTTACCCGCTGAAGTCGATTTAATAATTGAAGATCCGCCATTAACGTTATAGGTAAACGTATAAGGAGAGGGCCCTACAGAGCCTGTTATAGTTATTATTGGTAATGCCATATCGTTCTGGCAAATTGAATCCTGAGAAACGGCAACAGAGCCGACAGGTAATGGATTTACAATAATAGTTACACTTCCTGTTATGCTATCAGTGCATCCATTGGCATCGGTTACAGCAACTAAATTATATATAAAAGTATCTGCTGCGAAAGTTGGTTGCGAAACAGGAACAGAAGAATTTACACCACTTGTGGTAATGGTTGAATTTATCCCATTGTTAATATTATAGGTAAACGAATAGGGAGGCGTACCATTGCTACCCGTAAATGTTACGGAAGGCGAAGGAGCATTTTTACAAACTGTTGCCGTGCCGTTGATAGTTGCCGAAGGCAATGCACTTACGGTAATGGTTGCTACTCCTGTTTGAGCCTGCCAGCAACCATTGGCATCGGTTACAGAAACTAAGTTGTACGTATATATGCCCACTGTTGTGGTTAATGCAACAACAGTTGCGATATTATTTACTGAAGTGGTTATGGTATCATTTGGTCCTCCGTTAATATTATAAACAAAAGTGAAAGGTTGCGTGCCCGATGCACCTGTAAATGTTATTACAGGCTGTACCGGTGAATTATGACATACTGAAGTTGTTCCACTTATTGTTACTGTGGGCAGTGAATTAATTGTGATTGTTGCGCTTTGGTTATTTATATTTTGAATACAACCATTCGAATCCTGTACTGCAATTAAGTTATATACAAATGTTCCGGCCTGGCTTGTTGATACAGCAATACTTGTATCACTTGCAGTATAGACGGTAATTGAATCGTTGGTTCCTCCTCCTATATTATAAATAAATTGAAACGGTTTAATACCGGCTGAACCTGAAAAGGTGATTAACGGTGCTGAGTCATTTTTGCAAACAGTTGTCGAGCCGCTAATCACTGCAGAAGGTAATTGATTTATTATAATCAGCACACTGGTGTTAAGTGCTGTAATGCATCCATTCGCATCCTGGACCGATATAAGCTGATAAGTGAAATTGCCTGCCAGGTTTGTTGGCACTGTTATAGCCTTTGTTGAATCGGTACCATTTGAGGTTACCGTATTGGTGTCAGGAGGATTGATTCCATCGTTAATAGAATATGTAAAACTGAAAGGTGCGGTCCCTATAGTTCCATTAAAAGTAACTGTAGGGAGCGGGTCATTTTGGCATACGCTTATATTCCCGCTAATGGTAGCTGCCGGAAGTGGGTTTACAGTAACAGTTGCTGTGCCTGTAATGGATTGCACACAACCATTTGCATCCGAAACATCAATCAAATTATAGTTGTAAATTCCGTTTGCGCCTGTTGGGGCCGTAATTGAAATAGTATCGCTACCTGATGTTGTTATTGTTTGATTACCTCCACCGTTAATATTATAGGTGAATGTATAATCCTGCAAACCACCTGATCCGGTAAAAGTAATTGCAGGTAATAATCCATTAATACAAACACCTGTTGTTCCGTTAATTGTTGCAGAAGGCAATTGATTTACAATAATTGTTACGCTTTGATTGTTTATTGAATTATCGCAACCATTGGCATCCGTAACTGATACCAGGTAATAAATAAAGGTGCCCGCAATAGATGTTGACACGGGAATATTTACTGTATCATTTCCAGGAGCTGATGTTACAGTATTTGTTACTCCATTTATAATGTAAGTAAAAGAATATGGCTTTTTACCTGTGGTACCCGTAAAGGTAATATAAGGTGGCGCTGAGTTCTTACAAACAGAGGTTGAACCACTAATTGACGCCACAGGTAACGAATCTACCGTTATGATTGCACCGCCTGAAATTCCCTGCGAACAACCAAAGGCATCAGCAACCGAAATAAGGTTGTAGGTATAAATCCCGGTGTTATTTGTAGATGCGCCAATACTTATACTACTGCCACCAACTGTATCGGTTAATGGTGGTCCTCCGTTTATGCTATATGTTACCACATAGGGGGGTATGCCAGAATCGCAAATGAAGGTGATAAGTGGTTGACTTGCAAACTGACAAACCTCTGATGTTCCGCTTATAGAAGCATAAGGTAAACTATTTACAAATATGACCACATATTTGTTTATGACGTTTGTACAAGTGGTATCAGCAACACTAATCAAATTATATATGTAAGTACCTGTTGTGCTGGTTGGTGCAGCTATTACTGTGTCAATGGAGCTTGACGTAATTACAAAAGTGTCATTTTGATTTATAGTATAAGTAAATGTAACAGGAGGACTGCAGTTAACTCCGGTTAGGGTAATGAGAGGTGATGTATCATTCTTACATACTGAGGCAGAACCAATAAATTGCGCATTAATCTGTTTTTTTACAGTTAATGAAACGGTGTCATTCTGAACATTTAAACATCCATTAGCATCAGTAACAGATATCAGTATATAGTCTGATGTTCCAACCACACTGGTGTTAGGATTTATTACAGCTGTAGATGTGCCGGTAGCAATAGTTTGCACATTGCCATTATCAATTTTGTAGGCAAAAGTATAAGGAGGAGTTCCATTGGCACCAGTAAAAGTTATCGAAGCCTGGCCAAATCTACACACCAGGGTATCCCCTGTTATTGAAGCTGTTGGTAATGTATTTGTATTAAGTACTTTCTGGCAACTGCTGGTGCAACCATTAGCTCCTGTAATGGTTACTGTGTACGTACCGGCTGTGCTGATATTAATGCATGATATTGTATCGCCTGTACTCCATGAATAGGAATTCATACCTGCAGCAGCACACCATTGAACTGTACTTCCAATGCAGTTTGAACTATTTCCTGTTATTGAGCAGGCAGGAACTGAATTGACGGTAAGCGATTTTGTAGCTGAAGATGAACAACCATTTGCATCAGTAACTGTAACTGTATAGGTATTCTGGGTATTAACGTTTATGGTTTGTGTGGTTGCGCCAGTAGACCATAAATAACCAGCAAACCCTCCACCTGCATTATAAGTTACATTACTACCTGCACAAATAGAATTTGCTCCTGAAATGGTTACAACCGGTAATGGATTTACTACTACCACAACGGAATCGTTGTCAATGCAACCACTTTTGGTTACTGTATATTTTGTTGTAAATGTTGGAGAGGCCCAAACGTTACTACCCGTAGTTGCACTTAAACCGGCAGCAGGCGACCAATTGAAAGGATTTAAATTTCCTGTATCGGTTACAGAAATTAAAACACTATCCCCAGCACATATAAATAAGGTATCGGGTGCTATTTGAATGCCGCACTGCGATAACACCAGTTTAGGGAGGACCACAATGAAAATAAAAGTGAGCAGTAAGTATAGTCTTTTCATGTATTTATTGATAAAGGCGGGTTTTAGCCTTAGTAACATCTAATTCAACTTTTTTCAGCTTTGCTGTTAATTTACTCAGCAAGTCGTCAGTAAATGGATTCCAGCTGTAAGTACCTTTATTTGATGTAAATAATTTTATTTTGTTATTACCATCGTATTTAGCATCCATTATTTCACCATAATACTCAGGCAACTCTACAACCGGAAATTTTTTATCTTCAGTTAATTGATCGCTACGTTATAATCGAAAAATATTACTGCTGAGCCGGTATAACTGATAAAAAATCAAGAGTAAAAATCTAAAGCAGTTATCCGATCGCAAATCATTTTTGCGGTTAAATACCGGTTGATATTTATTTTGGTTTTTCTGATACTTCACAAATCCTATTTCGCCATTAACCAATCCAAAAAATATAATATGGTCCTTTTCAGAATAAGACAAAGCTTTGTAACCTGCTTACCCATATAAATGGTATCCCTATCAACTACCATACAATTATCATCGGTTGCTGAAATTTTCAATCCATTATAATCTCTTTTGAGATTATTATTCTCTTTATAATCTGCTGCACTTGCTGCAGGCTCCTGTGAAATTGCATTATCAACCGCTTTTAATGCCTTACATGAAAAATAAAGTTTTTCATACAGTTCATTATTTTTTTTAACTGCAGTTTTAATATCAAAAGAGTCTTTTAAATTATCCAGATGATTACAGTAAGCGATAACCTTATATTCGAATGTATCTTTAAGAATTGAGTCTCTATCCTCAGGACCTTCCCGTATTAATCGTTGATACTCACCAACAGCGCTCCATCGGCTTAAGTTTATTGCAATTTCCTTTTGCTTTAATGCATCTTCTTTAGCTGCTTTTTCAGCTATTGCTGCGGCCTTTGCATTTTTAAAATTTTTATCTGACAGCGCTCTAAGCGAATCAGCAATATGCTTAGCAGTATCGGCAGCAGCCCTTTCATTATCGGCTATAACTTTTAATCTGATTGCTTCTGCTTCTTTAGCAAGTGCACTGTCTCTAGCAACCATAGCCAATGAGTCACTATGAAGAGCTTTGTTTTTTTGTTCAATTGCTGCTAATTCAGATTGGTGTGCTTTGTACCCTAACCACGCAAAAATAATTAAAGCTATAATGGACAAAATCAAAAATGCCATTAACCATTTCCTTTTTCTTCGTGCTTCCTCATCCTTTCTTTGTCTTTCTTTTTCCTCCTCTTCCTTTATTCTTCGTGCTTCGGCTTCTTTTAGTTCCTGTTTTTCTCTTATTAATCTTTCTTTTTCTTCCCTATCAGCTCTGTCTGCTTCTTCACTCTCTTTCAAAAAATCAAGCGCTCTTCTGGTTGTATCAGGATCTTTAAAAAAAGGCTTTGCCCATAATTCTATTAGTTTCTCATTCTTAAACTTAGCTTTTAATTCTAATGCCTTTACAAGGTCAGGTCCTGTATAATGACTTGCACCTTCACGGGTTGCTGTATCTGCCAGCCGTTTAAAAATCTGGGCATTTTGTGCTTCCTCTTCAGCCCAATCTTTTAACTTATCCCATACACGCATTAAACTTTCGTGCGATATGTCTAAAGTGGTATCATTATCAATGGCTCCGGTTAACGGCATAAGAAAAGTCCGGCCCGGCTTTCGAAAAGCTTCAGCAATTTCTGTTATATTTTCAACCGGTGTATCGGTTAATTCAAATAGCTCACTCACTTTTCTTGGCCTGCGTGTTCCGCGGGAATCTGCAGCCTTATCGGTTAATGCTGTAAAAATACGTTTGCAGTATTCTTTCTTTTGATCATCTTTCAGTGCATCATATATTTCATTGGCATGTTTAGATAATGCCTCTTTCATTCCGCCAATGCCTTCATAATCTATGATATCAATATCTGAGGAAGTATCGTCTGTTGAGGCACTTTTGTTTTCAGTTTTAGATGCAGTAATCCGTGTTCTCCAGCGTTGCCAGGTACGCATCATTGCATGCTGCAAAATAGGAAGCTGATCTAAATCTGTTCCGATATCATTAAGCAACCGGGTAAGCAACCGGGGTGTAGCTTTTGCTCCTCCATCAATATTTGCACCTCCAACTGCTATAGGTCCTTCTATTGCCTCCTTCATCTGATCGCGCGTCATGCGTGGCACCAGGTATTGCCCCTCATTAATGGCCTGGGGCAAACCGGGAAACTGTGCACAGTCACCTAAAAAATCAGACCGCATAGTAATCAGCACATAAATGGGTAATTCCGTTTGCTGTGACGCTGCAAGCAACAGGTTAACAAAATGGAGTTTTTCACTGGCTACTTCATTCGGGTCTCGATCGGGATTACTGTACCGGAATAATTCTTCAAACTGATCCACCAAAATCAGCAGGTTGTCTTCCTGTGTGCTTTTACTCTTATCAAATAATGGCGATTGCTTATAAGCTTGCATCAGCCCATTAGTACTTCGCCTTAATGTTGACTCAACCAGTGGCTTAAAAGTTAAGTTATCATCAATACTTGGGTTTTTATATAAAACACCTTTTTCGGTTAATGCCTTTGCCAGATTGCTCAGTGGCTGGCCCTCAGGCCTCAGGGTTGCCACATGCCAATCGCGACCTGATGATAACGATCCGCTGTGTATAGCTGGTAGTAATCCTGATTTAACAAGTGAAGATTTTCCACTGCCTGAAGAACCTATTACAGCAAGAAAGCGGCTCGCTGAAAATTTTTTCAGCAGGTCGTTAATCTCCGTTTTTCTTCCAAAAAATAAATATCCTTCATCCTCTTCAAAAGCGCGTAACCCTACAAATGGATTATCATTAATTAGGTCTGTATCCATAAAGATGTGGTACTATTTAATTTTTGCTAAAAACTCATTAAATAAATCCTGGTTAAATCCTTGCTGACCATCAGCTACCATAAATCTTGGTGGCTCATCATATTCAGCCTTATCGTCACTGGCCGGAAGGCCTTTATAAATTAATGCAGCTTTAAGTGGCTTGCCCTTCAAGGCAGGCTTTTGTATCACTTTATTTATGTGGGGTTTAAGCCAGCTTGTACTACCCTGGCCAAAGTAAATTAAAACTGCATCGCAGTTGCGCATACTTTCTTCATAAGCAAGATTTTTTTCCTGTTCTGTTCCATCAAAGGTTATTGTATCAACATAAATATCTTTTGATTTAAGGTATTTTCGAAGCTCCTTCACATTTTCCTTATCGCGTTCATCGTATATCAGAAATACGGTGGTCGTTTGTATCTCAATTTCCTCATCAATCAATTGAGTAGTGCTATTGCCTGCATTTGGATTATTTGAAGCTTGTTCCTTCTGTTTTGCTTCAGCAGCTGCTAGTCTTGCTTTTTCTTCTTCCTTAGCTTTTCTTTCCCTTTCTGCGGCTTCAAGCTTTTGCATGGTACTCTTAATACGTTCTGTGAATTCCTTAATTGTTCCATTTAGCCATTCCGAACCCTCTTTAAGGTTTTGTTTCTTCAGTTGTTCTATTAAAGCAATAACCCTATGATCTTCGCTTTTTTGAATTTCAGGAATCCAGATAAGCCGAGTGAGGTCTTTTTTATCGCAAAGCGCTGTTGCAATTTCGTTTTGAATTACAACTATAGACTTTTCTTCATCATCATTGGTTTCCGGAATCGCACCATATTTTGATCCGATGAGCTGAACCACCAATGAACATTTTTCCATGTTTTCTTTTACCCACGATTGATACTTTTCAATTTCAAATTCGGACGGGTAATCTTCAGGTAAAACAACATACCCATTATCTTTCAATTCGCGTGCTAATTCTCTACGAAGATCTTTAAGGTCTGTTGAAGTTTCCGCCAGGTAGATTTTCTGTTTTTCTTCCTGTGCCACTTCAATGGTATAGGTAATATCGGGCTTGTTGCCATTACTGCTTTTATCATTTAATTTTTCAATCAGGCCGGCTATATCATAAGCAACATCGGAGAGGGTATCCCAGTAGGCATCTTCCTTCTCCTTTTTCAATCCATATTCCCGTATTCTGTTAGAGTCAGTTTCCCTTCGGTAAAATTCGTAACCCAACAGTGGTCTTATTTTAACGGGCTGTTCCTCAATTTCTACAGGGGTCTTCAGCACTTTAAAAATTCGTGCTTTATTATCAATTGCAATTCCACCACTTTTACTAGCGGCATCATAAAATAATTCCACCTCCTTTGTACACCATTCTGATTGTACATACCGTGGTGTTATAATGGATATCATAATTTTAAGTTTCGGAAACTGCGATTCTATTTCCGGGGCAAAAAAATCATTGCCTTGCAATTTGGCATCTCGCCATATTTTAGGTTCGCTGCCCAGTATCTGAGACAATCTAACCTCTAGTGCTTTATGAAACTCTGTTATCCAGCCTTTCAAGCCCTCACTCATAGTCTGGTCATCAATGTGCGCATAACTTATAAAGACATCCTTTTCGAAATTCATACTTCAGGTTTATTATTAATGCTTGTGTAGAGTGAGAGTTATAATAAAGTAAGCCAATGTTTAATCAAGCTGATTATGCAGGGAGTTGCAATTAGTAATCTAAGTTGTTATTGGTAACCTAATGATGCTCAAATATAAAAACATTTTTTACATAGGTGTTATATACTGTGCTATAAATCAAGTGAAAACTTCAATTTGCTTTAACGCATTAAAGTTTGTCTTAACTTTTTAACTTCGCAGCCCCTGAAAAAAAGGAGAGGTGTCCGAGTGGTTTAAGGAGCAAGCCTGGAAAGTTTGTATACGGGAAACTGTATCGCGGGTTCGAATCCCGCCCTCTCCGCTCATCTAATTCAAATCCTGTTTTTCACCTCCTGCAACTTCCTGCGGGATACTTCAATAGTTAATCCATCAGTAAGCACTACCCGGTTATTGTTAGTTAACGATTGTATAAAACGCCTGTTAATCAAATGCGATTTGTGCACTCGAATAAAATCTTTTTCAGAAAGTAATTCTTCACACTCTTTCAAAGTTTTTGAAGTGGTGAATTTCGATTTGTCGTTTAAATAGAAATGGGTGTAATTAGAATCGGCTTCGCAACGTACTATAGAATTAACCGGCAATTTTTTTTCTCCCTGTCGTAGTGGAATGATCAATTGAAATTCTTCTTTACTGTTATTGATATTATGCAGCAGGTTTTCAATTTTTCCTACAAATGATAATTCATCAGCCGTTTGCTTAAAGCGGTTAAGTGCATTTTTTAATTCCTCATCTTTAATCGGTTTTAATAGATAATCAAATGCGCTGTAGCGGATGGCCTCAATGGCGTACTGATTAAAGGACGTGATAAAAATTACTTTCAATTGATTACGGTCAACCTGATTCAGCATTTCAAAGCCACTCAGACCAGGCATTTGAATGTCAAGAAAAATCAGATCAGGCGAGTGCTTTTTAATGGCTTCAATACCATGAATGGCATTTTCACAAACTGCCATTACATGAATTTCGGGAAATAATAACTTCAGCTTATCCTTTAGTTGTTCATGAATAAAAACATCATCATCTATAATTATAGTCTTGATTTTTTCCATCAGCAATTCAGCTTAACTCCATTTCTTTAACTTTCTCTTTAACAATGCTGCAAAACAAAGTGGTATTTTCAAACCAGGTGCGATGTGATGTTTTACCATCAAAATGTTCAAAGGCTTCAAATAACGACTGATGTTCAGTTAATCCGGCATCTATTAACTGCGGTTGCATCAGGTGTATGGTTTGCTTAATGGTTTGCCAGTCGCCACGCTTCAGTGCATATTCTATTTTCTCTACTCTTTCCGGCACCAACCTTAAAAATAATTTTTTGTATTTATCCTCTTCTGTTTCTGCCGGGGTTGTTTTTATATTTTCTGTTGGCGGATTCTGCTTATCTTCTATGGGGTGCGTTTTTATAACATTTAAAATTGCACCGATTAATTCCTCTTCATTAAATGGTTTTGGAACATAGCTGTTCATACCGGCTTCAATACACTTATCCAAATCGGTGCGGATAACTGATGCTGTTAAACCTATAATGGGAATGTTACTTAGCGGAGCTTCAATTTTATTACGGATGTATCGTGTGGTTTCATAGCCATCCATTACCGGCATTTGAATATCCATTAGGATCAGATTAAAGTTTGAGGTTTGAGGTTTGAAGTTTGGGTCTTTCTGAACAGTCAATAGTTCAATCACTAGTTTTCCGTTTTCGGCAACCTGGAAAGTTGCATTTGGAAAATATTTTTTAATGGTATCGCGAGCAACAATTGCATTGTACTCATTATCATCAACCACTAAAATATGAACAGGCTCTGTATGCTGAACAATTTTCTTTGCCTTCAAAGGCCTTGCAATTTCTGACGCATTGCCAACAGGGTAATTAAGCGTGAAAGAAAATGTAGAACCTTTTCCGGGCTCACTTTCAACTATAATTTCTGAACCGTGCAGCTCAATAATGTTTTTGGAAATAGTTAAGCCCAATCCCGTTCCACCAAATTGCCTGCTATCACCGGCATTGGCCTGCTGAAAACTTTCGAAAACAGATTTCAGTTTTTCTTTTGCTATTCCAATTCCTGAATCGCTGATGCTGAATTTTATTTTTTCATTGCTTCCGTCAATACCTGCATTGTCCACTGCAATTTTCACAAATCCGCTTTCAGTAAACTTTATGGCATTGCCTGTTAAATTAATCAGCACCTGGTTTAATCGTGCTGCATCACCTACAATAAATTTGGGTACAGATTCATCAATAAATAAATCAAACTGCAATTTCTTTTCACCCGCCCTAATCTTAAAAGTGTCATAAACTAATTGCAACAAATCATGCACATTAAACGACACTTTTTCAAGCTCCATTTTATGAGCTTCTAATTTTGATAAATCAAGTATATCGTTAATGATAACCAGTAAATTGTCAGATGACTTTTTAATGGCCTGCAAATAAGCTGTGGTTTGCTCATCATTATTTTTATCCAGCAACAACCTGCTCATTCCTAAAATAGCATTCATGGGTGTGCGGATTTCATGGCTCATGTTAGCCAGGAACTGCTGCTTGAATTGCTCGCTTTGTTCTGCGCGTTCTTTTGCCTTCTGAACAATTTTATTTTGCTCTTCAAGCAGGATTGCACTTTTTCTTTTCAGCTGGTAGCGGTTAAATAAAACCAGGGCAAGCAACAGCAATAAAACTGCGCCCCCAATAAAAATATTTTTAAGCTGTTTTTGTTTTTGTGCTTCTGCATTGGTTAATGCTGTTTCGGCTGTAAGCAGTTTAATTTTATTTTCCTTGATTTCGTTTTCATACTTGCTGATCATTTCTTTCTTGGCAAGCATTTCTTCATTGCTATAGATGCTGTCTTTTAAAACCTCGCATGCTTCGTAATAAAAATAGGCTGCTTTGTAATTTCCTGTTTTTGCAAAGGTTTTGGCAAGATATTCATACACATCCGGCAAAATTATTTTATCCCCTATTTCATTGCACGTAGTTTCAGCCTTAAGCAGGCTGGGCAATGCTTTTTTATAATTGCCGGTTGTAAAATAATCACGACCTAAAAAAAACAACAGCTCTGCTTCTGATTGCCTATCGCCTGATTGCACGGTATAAGGCAACACCTTTTCATACAGTGCAATTGATTTTTCTGTCCATTTTAAATCATAATACATAGCGCCCAGAGAAAGTGCGCATCCGGGCAACGCCATAAATGCATTATGGTTTTCGAGCCATGCATAAGTTTGCTCAAGGTTTTTAATGCTGTTAAGTGTATCGCCCTGGTGATAAGTGCTGGAATGTATAATAACAGAAACTTTAAACGCATTTAACGAATCGCCTGCTTCCAATAATAATTTGCTGGCCTGTTCGCCATATTTTATCGCATCAATGTAATTTGATTCACGTTCATGCATCTGGCTTACGAGCATAAGCGCCTTTCCCAATCTTCGTTTGTCATTTAATGCCGTAGCAAGTGTTACAGCCTTCTTTCCACATTCCAGTGCCTCAGCCGTTTGTCCCTGCAACTGGTAAATACTGTATTTAAGGTAGTTGATTTCAATAAGGCTTATTGTATCGTTTGATTTTTTTGAATCGCTTTCAACAATATCGGCAAACTTTAATGCTTCACTATAATCACCCATCTGCAAGTTTGAATTGCAGAGGTACATATTCATTTTATTAACCTGCTTTGACAGATTTAACGTTTCATAGTTTTTCTTAGCTTCTTTATAAAAATACTTTGCTGAATCTAATTCTAAGGATGTATAAAATCCTTCAGCAGTTAAAAAATAAGCATCGGCAATTCCCTTTGAATAAGAGATTTTTTTGCTCAGTTGCATCAAAGCATCAGCATAATAAAAAGTGCTGTCGGCATTTTTTCTCCGGTAGTTATCGCCCAGGTATAATAATGTGCTGCATTTAGCAGTGTCATCTTTTTGTATTGAAATCAAACCAAGCAGCGAATCAACATTTTGCTTCTGGGCAAATAAGGGCCATGAAAGCAGTAATGCCATTACTATCAGCAAAAATTTGTTTTTTATCATATAATCTCAAAGCATTATAAATAGTTCCGCAAAATAACTAAGCCATCCGATAACTCAATAACAAATTAAGTATGGTATCACTCAAAATAGCTTTGCATCATAAATTATAAACTAAAACTTAATCACTATCAAAATGAAAAAAGTAATTCTATCTATCGCAAGCGTGTTGATCGTAACACAATCTTTCTCACAGTGGTCGCTTACGGGCAATGCCGGTACCACTTCTTCCAACTTTATCGGTACTACCGATGCCAATGACTTTCGCATCAGAACTAACAACTCAACTCGAATGACCATTAATTCATCTGGTTATGCCGGATTTAATATTACTCCTGAAACCACATCGCGCATTTACAGTTCATTCACTGCGCTTTCTACTATTGCATACGACCAGGTGTATGCAGCATCACGTGGCCGCATTTACAACAGTGGCACACGGGCTAACGGCTATCTTGGTGTAAACCTTAATGCAAGCCTGACTTTAAACGGCTTCCCCACTGCTTTAAAATATATGGGTGTGTTAGGAGTTAAAGAGGATGGCACTGACAATGGAGCAGGTGTGGTAGGCTGGAATAAAAGCAATGCCACAAGCGGAACTAACTATGGGATTTATGGACTTGCAAACGGGGTTGTGGGAATTGGTGCCACAACAGATAAAAATATAGGCGTATATGGACGCGCATCGGGCAACATCAACAATATAGGTATTTATGGTTCTGCAACAGGAACAGGTGATTATGCAGGATACTTTACGGGACGTGGTTATTTTTCAGACAAAGTTGGCATTGGCACTGAGTCTCCTTCGAGTATGATTACAATTGATGCCCCTGCTTCAACTTCAATTATGAGCATGCGTGCCAACGGAACTACAAAGATGTTTTTAAACTCAAGCGGTTATCTCGGACTAGGCACTACCAGTCAAACAAGTGTACTGGAAATTGATGCGCCCGCATCTGTATCTCCATTTAAACTGAGCACTAATGGTACAACAAGATTATTAATGAACAGCAGCGGCAGAATTGGTATCGGAACCACCTCACCAACTTCACGTTTGCATGTAAAAACAACTACTGATGCTTCCTGCGGTTATTTTTCAAACTATCAGTCAGTTACAGGTAGCATAATAGGTGTAGAAGCAACAGCACAAAATTTTAACGGTGCAACATTCGGAGTGTCTGCCACCGCCATTGGCACAGGAGAAAACTATGCAGTAGTTGGCAAATCAATAAGCACAGGCACTCAAAATTTTGGTGTTTGGGGCGAAGCAAACATATCAAGTACAGGTTCTGCATATGGTGTTTATGGCAAAGCAACAGGTGGATCGACAAATACTCCGGTGTATGCAGTTTATGGTACAGCAACAGGCACTGCTAATTACTGGGCAGGCTATTTTAACGGAACTACTTATGCTTCATCATTACGTGTAGGAACTACTAACGGAGCAACAGGTTATATCGTTTCGGTTGGTGGAAAAATGATTTGTGAAGAAGTGAAGGTAGCTTTAGAAGGCAACTGGCCTGATTATGTTTTTGATAAAAATTATGATCTGATGCCTTTGGATGAATTGAAAAATAATCTTGAACAAAATAAACACTTACCCGGATTACCTTCTGCTAAAACAGTTGAATCTGAAGGCGGCTATCACATTGGTGATATGCAAAAGAAACTTTTGGAAAAAGTTGAAGAGCTTACACTTTATGTTATTAAGCTGAATGACGAGAACAAGGAATTGCGTAAGCAGATGGAGCAATTGAAAAAATAAAGTGTCATTTTAAATAAGTCCGACAAATGAACACCTGATAAAGGCGCTTCAATTTAAAGCTTCAACTCCTACAAAAATAAATCAAATGAAAAATATAAATAAGTATTCAAAAATTGTTACCGCTACGTTGCTACTGGTATGGCAATGTTCGCTGGCGCAGCAAAAGCAGTCCTCATTAACTGAGGTTGTTATAGAAGAGAGTTCAAAAACTTCATGGCTGTATTTTAAGACTGAAAGCAAAATAGATCCAACCACGGTATTTGATGTTTACAGAAACCATTTTGGATTAAGCGCTAATGATGAAATGAGAAATTTCAGAACCAATGAAATGCCCTTTACCGGGATTAAAGTTTCCCGGTTTCATCAATACCATAATGGATACAGGGTTATGGGAGCAACCATGAATGTTCACCATCGTGATAATGTTGCTTTAAAAGCAAATGGAAAAATGGTTACCGGAAATTTTAGCCAAACAAAACCATCTGTAACAGAAAGTGATGCATTACATCAAGCACTTGAATTTATTCCTGCAAAAGATTATGCGTGGCTCGATGCAAAAAAAGTTGAAAAGATGCGCGCAAGAAAGAATAATGCAAACTACACTCCTTATCCTGCAGGAGAACTGGTATATGTGCAGCCTAAAAACAAACGCGGATTTAAAAGTGAAGATTTTATACTGTGCTGGAAGTTTGATATAGCCATGAGCCGCAGTAATTCGCAACGCATATTTGTTGATGCATCTACTGGGGCTGTGGTTAAGAATATTCCCTTAGATGCAACCTGTAACGGTACTACAATTGATTTGCCTTATAACGGTAATCAAACTGTTTACACATCGCAGCAAGGCCGATGCTCGAATGCTAATTACTACGAAATGTATGATGATTGTATTTCGGCTTACATACATGTGGAAGATTATGATACAGGTGATCCTAAATGCAATTACGTTTCAGGTAATACATGGACGAACCTTGCCGGAACTACCAGCGATGCTGCGCAGGTAAACTGGGGAATGAGGACAACCTATCAATATCACCTTGCTCATTTCAATTGGGAGAGCTATGACAATTCAGGAGGAAGTATAGACTGCACAGTTGCATTTAATTTTATTGATGATAATGGTAACACGAGCGGAAATAATGCACGATGGACCTGGGCTGATGAAGATTTTGATTTTGGCTATGGAAGCAGCTTGTTAAGTGATTCTGATTCTTACACCACACTGGATATTGTAGCACATGAATTTACACATGGTGTTGATGAGTTTTCAGCTAATCTTGATTATAGTGATGAATCAGGGGCACTGGATGAATCATTCGCTGATATATTTGGTGAGATTGTTGAAATGGCTACAGAAAATAACTGGACTACTCCTACATGGCTTCATGCAGAGGACAGAACTAATGTTGATTACCACCGTTCGTTCATCAATCCAAATGACAAAAACCATCCTGACACTTATTTAGGTAGTTACTGGTATAGTGGCAGTGACGACAATGGCGGGGTTCACACCAACAGTTCAGTTCAAAATCATTTCTTCTATATTCTTGTTGAAGGTAAAACCGGTGTAAATGACATCGGCAACCAATATAACGTTTCGGGTATAGGTATTAATGATGCTATAGATATAGCCTGGCTGGCTCACCAGTATTTATTTGATGCAGCAGAATATATTGATGCTCGCGATGCATGGATTGAAGCTGCTATTGATTTATTTGGCAGCTGCAGCAACCAGGCTATACAGGTTGGCAATGCATGGCATGCTGTTGGTGTTGGATCACAAAGCCCATATTACACAAATGCTGTAACAGGAACTTTAACAGCTCTTACTACACATAAAACCTATGAAGCTATTGATCATGTTTATACGCTTGGAGTAACTAATGTAAATTCTGCATCAGGAGCCAAAGAAGTTCGTTTTTATTCAGCTAATGAAATTACATTGAATGTAGGTTTCACTGCTCCAAGTGGAAGTGCCTTCAGGGCTAAAGTAAATCCATGCTCAGTTACCATGCACACTTCAATTAAAAATTCCTCAACTCCATCAGCTAATAACACGAATAGTAAAACTACCGCTTCACTAACACCTCAATCATCATTTGCTGTTACACCCAATCCGTTTAAAAACTCATTGATATGCAGGTTCTATTCAACAGGCGATGATACTGAGGCATTAATTTCTGTTTATGATGCAATGGGCAAAGTGGTTTTAAAAGTGCAGCAAAATATCAATGAGGGTAATAATGAAATAAACCTGGATGCTTCTGCAATAACAGCCGGATTGTATCACCTGGTGCTTACTTCCAAAAGTGGCAAGAGTTACTCACAAAAAATATTGAAACAATAGAAGCGATTTTTTAGATTATTATTTCACTTTGAAAAGGGCCGGCCAATTATGCCGGTCTTTTTTTATGGTTACATCTGTTAAATACAGCTTCAAAACCTCCAGATAATCGCCCGGGGCTTGCGGTTACTAACCGGCACTTCTAATCCTATACAGCCGGGATACTTTTGGGGAAACATTTAATAAAAAGCATCACCGTGAAAACCCTGATTAATAAATACAGTAGTTGCCCTCTTGATTCAGGGCATTGCTCAATAGCATATTTGTACCCTCAGCCAAAAAAAGTTCAAATCAAAAAACTAACCGCCAAAATGAAAACTTCTGCACACATATCACAAATTGCAGTTACATGCCTGCTAGTTATTTGCATGGTTTTTCAGGTGTCGTTTATTTTTTCCCAAAACTTTGATGCTCCGGCATACCAGTCCGGAAATAATGCAACTGCAGTAACTAATGAAACTGCTTTACTTAATCAGCAAGATTATCAGCCTGCCAATTTTGGCTTTATTAAAAATTCGGGTCAGGTTTATGATTACAACAAAAATCCGGTTTCAACCGTGTTTTACAGTCTCAATGCCGGCAACTCGTCCATATTTCTGACTGCGACAGGCTTAACCTATTCACTGATTGACAGGGATATCCAAAGCGTGAATCCATTTGACACAGTGAATAGGTTGCCTTTCAAAAATTGTCCTGATAAAAATGTTGCCCGTGTTGACTTCGAACTTATTGGTGCATCCATACTAAAATATAATATATCCGAAACCGGGTATGTAAATGAAATACCGGTACAGATTATTGCCGAAGGAATACAACCGGGTGAAGGCAACTTTAGATTTTGCAGCCAGCTGCTAATCAAAAATATTTATCCGAACATTGATTGGGTATTAAAGCTTACTGATCAACATCAGTTTAAATATGACTTTATAATAAATCCCGGAGGTGACATTAATAATATCAGGATGAAATATCATGGTGCTAATACCATAAGGGTTAATGACAAAAAACTGGTACTCTCCACTGAGTTAGGAAATATTACTGAAGGAAATTTAATTACCTATACGGCAGAGGATGATAAAACAATATCATCCGCCTATCAAATGAATAATGATACGCTGACCATAACAGCAGCGGCTTATAACAAAAAGAAAACACTGATTATTGACCCTCCTGTTAAAATGATGCTTACCTGGTCAACATACTATGGTGGCGGAAATATCAACAGCGGAGGAGGAACCATTTGTACAGGAATTAAAACTGACGAAACTAATAACAGGGTATATGTTACAGGATATTGCTTTGCTAACCCATTCCCTAATTACAACAATGGAACTGCATATTATTTCAGTCCGGTGCAGGCAGGTTCAACAGTTGAAGCCTTTATCAGTGCATTCGATCTTACAGGCACACAACTTTGGGCAACTTATTACATGAGCACTGAATACGATGCTGCATTTGATATAACCACTGATCAGCTTGGTCATATCTATATGGCTGGAGTTACGGAATCATCCAACAATTCAACTTTAAAATTTTATACGCAAGCGCTTAATGGTTCATTGTACAGTTACTGCCAGCAGAATAATAAAGGACTCTATCAAAAACAGGAAGGTTTTATAGTACGCTTTAGCAGCCAGGGTGTTTTGGAATGGGCAACATTGTTTGGTGGTAATGGTAATGAAGTAATCTATGGAATAGCCTGTGATCAGAAAAACAATGTGTATGTAACCGGCCTTACATTATCATCCGATTCATTTCCATTATTGAAACATAATGCATCAGGTTATTTTCAGAATACTGAATACGGATCGCAGGTAGGTTTTGTTGCAGGATTTAATGTAAACACACAGCTGATTTGGTCAACCTGCTTTGGCACTGCAGGCAGTGATTGCCGCAATATTGTTTGCGATGGCGCTGACAACATCATCATAAGTGGTGTAATTGGCAGCACCGCAAAATTTCCTTTTACCATTTTGCCTAATGCGTATAACTGCAGTGCGCCCGGGTATTTTATTGCTGAATTTTACAACAGTTCAAAAATAAAGTGGTGTACATCGTTACAGGATAACCAATACATAAAAAATGTATGCATTAACCGTGCAGATCAAAGTATTATGATAGCCGGCTCTACTACTGCTTCATCACTGTTTCAATGGAGCAACTATAGCAGTGCTACACCAGGAACTTATTTTGACAATAGTTATAATGGAGGTGATTATGATGGTTTTATTATGGTGTTTAATAAAAACCGGAATATTGATTGGTCAACCTTATATGGAGGAAATGGAAAGGATCAGATTACTGCTGCCAAAATAAATGCTACAGGGAAGTTATTTATTACCGGTTATACCGATAACAGTTTAAATTCTGCACAAGGCAACTTGCCTTTGGTTAATCCCGGCAATCAAACCTATTTCCAGGGAAATCTTGGCCCCAATAATCCAGCACAAATTTTTCTCACAACATTTTCGCCACGCACTGCTATTAAACCATTTGAATTAATCTATGCAACACTTATAGGAGATGTTAATACAGGTATCGAATACCCATACGACCTGGATATTAGCACTAACGGGTTGTTCATTACAGGATCGGTATTGAATGAACCGGTTACTCCATCATTTCCACTCGTAAAAGAAGGCAATGGATTTTTGCAATCGGCAGTGATGCCTTTGGTTAACGGGTTTAATCCATCAGGAGGCAATGGTTTAATACTTAAATTCAGAAATGAAGTTGGAGGAAGCATCCGTCTGCAGGAAAATATCACTGAAAATAAATTAAGCCTGTACCCTAATCCTTGTTCAGGCAACTTCATCTACATTGATCATGCAACGATATCTGATGCTGAAATCAGTATTGTAGATGCCGCAGGTAAATGTATCAGGACGCTAACATTAAATAATGCTGAGAACAACCAAGTAAGTATTGAAGTAAATGACCTGAAAAGCGGTTACTATATGGTGATCATCAATCAAAATGGGAATCGCACTCAACTCCCATTTGTAAAAATATAGCTGCACTATCAGTAAAAACCCTCAACATTTTCAGGGATAGTACTCTTGAAAAGTGGCATCCCATCAAGCTAGTTTTGCAGCCCTCGAAATCAATTAAACCAATAACCTACAAAACGACTCAACTATGAAACCGTTATCTTCATCTTCTAAACCATCATTAAAAACAATTTTACTGTTACTGCTTTGTGGCTTCATGTTTAAGCTTTCTGCAGGACAAAGTGTCGGAATTGGAGCTACATCATTTACACCATCAGCAAAAGCGATGCTGGAAATTCAATCCAACAACAAAGGCTTACTGGTGCCGCGCATGACCATGAATGAACGAATTGCAATAAGCCCTGCAGCTGGCGGTGATTTCGGATTACTGGTTTATCAGACCAACACTGTATTAACAAGCCAGGCAGGATACTACTATTGGGATGGTGCGGCATGGGTTTATTTAGACGTTATCTCAGGCTGGCGATTAACAGGCAACAGCGGTACAAACAGTAGCATCAACTTTATAGGTACAACCGATGCTAATGATTTTGTAATGCGTACAACCAATATTGAACGCGCAAGAATCACCGCATCAGGAAATTTTGGAATCGGAACCAATATCCCATCAACAACGCTTTCAATTGGAAATAACAACATCAATAAACTCAATATTGCCGGCACCGATGGTGATGTAAGTTTCACTGACGGACAAGGGTCTATTATTTTCCCTTCCATAAGTGCATCAGGCAACCCTGCCATGATATATATGTTTAACGGTGCTTCCGGTAATTCGCGCATGGTTATCGGTCATTCACTATCAATTCCTAATCGCGGTATATTGTATGATGACCTTACAGACAAATTTATTGTTACACCCGATGGAGGAACAACTGCTAAACTATCAGTATCGGCTATTTCATCATCAGCAATTGTAGGTGTAGGCACACTAACACCCACGCAGATGCTAAGCGTTGCAGCAGGTATGAATGTGGATAATGATGATGCCAACAATGGTAACATGACAAATGCATTACGATTTGGAGGAACAGGAACGCTGGAAGGTATAGCTTCAAAACGCACTGCCGGGGGCAACCAATTGGGCCTTGATTTTTACCAGGGTGGTGTAAACAGAATGCGTATATGGAATACGGGAGACGTTAGTATAGGACAAAACAGTGCTGGCAGCATGACACCTGAAGCTACTTTAACAGTGCTGGAGCCATCAACTGGGTCAACTACTGATGTCCCAGTTTTTACAGCGCGTCATTCTGGTGCTGCCGGAACAACATGGCGCATGGGCAGTGTTGAATATTATACAGAAGGACTTAACAACATTGGTTTTACTGACAAATTATGTCCATTAGGTGGAGATGGAACAGCCAACCTTGGAAGCACTTCAAACTCACGATATAATGGCCACCGGTGGGGCACTCTTTACTGCGTGAACGCAGTTAACGTAAGTTCGGATACAACACTTAAAGAAGAAATCAGACCGGTTGCTTACGGGCTTAATCAGATCAGGAAAATAAATCCTATTACTTACAAACTGAAAAAAGACTTTGGCAATACACCTATGGAACTTGCAGATGCTGATAAGCGTATTCATATCGGCTTTAATGCACAGGAGTTAAAAATGATAATTCCCGAAGTAGTAAGTTCATGGGACTATGTAACTGATGATGAAAAAACATATAAAAAAGTAAAAACCTCAACATTGGGTGTTTACTATTCGGAAGTTATCCCTGTGGTGGTTAATGCTATTAAAGAAGTTGATCAGCAACAGCAGGAAGTAATTGCAGCTATGACTATTTCTGATTTTGGTGTTGAACAGATTTCGGGTACTGAAATGAGAATACACTTTGACAACAGTTTTAAATCAAAACTAAAAGGAAAGCCTGCAGTAACCGTAACAGCAATGCAGCCTGGTGTTCAGCTTTATATTACAAATATAACTGTAGAAGGTTTTACTGTTAAAAGTGAATCGGGTAATGCAACAGCAGAATTTAACTGGATAGCTGTATCTAAAATCAATTCCAAATCAATTGAAATAAAAAATTCTTACAGTGAAAAGGATCATGAGATGAAGCTTAAGCAGATTGCCGAATTTGAAGCATCACTTCCTGCAGCATCAAAATAAGAGCATCTTATTTAATTATCAATTTCAATAACACTAAAAAAATGAATCTCAACCTACTCTTGGAAATGATCAGGAAGCACACCTATGAAATTCTTGTTCTGCTTTTATGTGCATTGATGTTGATTGTGCTTACCGTAGTTACATCAAAAGCACAAGGACTGTCGAACAATGGTGCAACCATTAATATCAGCAGTATGGCATATGTTACAGTGGAGGGAGGAAACGGATCTGGCAATTTGACTAACCAGGATTTTGGCGCTTCAACAGGCAACATAGAAAATAACGGATTTATATACGTAACAGGTGATTGGATTAATAATTCAGCACTTCGTGTTTTTAATAGCAATTCAGGCACCGTTGTACTTTCAGGCACTTATCAAAACATATCAGGTACTACACCCACTTATTTCAACAACCTTCAGCTTGAAGGTTTAAGCAGTAAAGTAATGCAGGTTGATGTTACTGTTGGCGGAGGTTTTGCCGGCCCAAATGGCACGCTATCACTGGGCAATGCTGAGCTGCAACTTAATGCACATACATTAACAGTAACGAACCCATTTAACAGTGCTATAAACAGGCTTAATGGTTTTATAGTTAGTGAAACAGCAAACGCTTTTAATCCAAGCATCGTACAATGGAATTGCGGAGGTAATACCGGTTATTATTTATTTCCGTTTGGCTCAGCCAACGGTTACACTCCTGTCGGAATAGATAAAATCTCAACTATAAACAGTGATCTATATGTATCAACACGAGCCACAAAGCTTGACGATAATCAGCCGTGGGCAACCGGAGTAGTTCATCTGAACTCTCCCGTTATTGGTGGCCCCGGTGAAGTTGCTGTGGTTATTGACCGCTGGTATGCAATTGGCGCAACAAATCCATTAAGTGTAAACATTGACTTAACATATTCTGGCCTTGAAAACACAACCACTTTTGCCCCTAATGGAACCTTTGGAATGCAAAACTGGAACGGAACGAACTGGCTGCCACCTTCAGGTTCAGGACCCGGTGTTGTTGCCGGTACGGCAACAGTTAGTGCTACGGGAATAAATATAGGCCCTCTTAATAATAATTGGGTGCTTGTCAACATTCTTGCTCCTCTTCCGCTTGACCTTATCAGCTATCAGGCTCGATGCGATTATCCTAACATAAATCTTGAATGGGTTGTTGCTAACGAACAAAACATAAGCAACTATAAAATTGAAAGAAGTATTGATGCTAAGAATTTTCAAACAGTTGCGCTGGTTACCCCTCAATTAAATAACACCAATAACAAATATCAATGGACAGACCTTTACCCAAATAATGGCATAAACTATTACAGGCTTATTGAAACCGATTGGAATGGAGAGTCTACTATTTTCAATACACTTAGTGTTAAGCCCTGTTCAATAAAAGCAAATGGCGAACCACAGATATACAGTAACGGAAGTACAATTTATTTCAATTTAGAGCAGTCCGCCTCTGAGACAATAACAGTAACGCTGTTTGATGCATCAGGCAAACAGGTTTTACAAGAAATCAAAAAGCTGCATGATGAACAACAGTTTAATATTAAAACGACCCTGCCGGCAGGTATCTATTTTGTAAGATACAGCAATCGTAACAGTACCTATACGCAAAAGGTTAACCTGTGGCAATAAAATAACCCTCTCTTAATTTTGTTGAGTTTCCGGATTGGGTTTTTGCCATAACCATAGTCCGGAAACTTTTTAGTTTGTAACTGATCTGGTGAATTTTACAGTTGCCTGTTAAGTAAGTTTTTCTCAATAACTTTATGGAAGTATTTTTCTTTACAAACACGCCTCATGGCCTCTACGTGTTTTTGATTGTGCATGTCAGAGCCAATTGCATCAACCATATTGTTATCAATTAATTTTTCTGCAATCATTTTTGCACCATCACCGTAATATCCTGTAAGCGAATTGATATTAATCTGAAGCAGCACACCACTATCATGAAGGTGCCTGTACTCGTCAAATTTTTTATACCAATAAGGATAGCGCTCAGGATGTGCCAACACTACTTTATACTGATGTAATTGAATATTGAAAATTATTTCCCGCAGGTTATCAGGACAATTGATGTATGAAATTTCAACCAGTAAATGATTATTGCCAAAGGTGAGCAGTTTTTCATTCTCCAGCTTTTTTACAAATCCATCATCAATATAATATTCAGCAGCAGCATTAATTTCTACATCAATATTTTCCTGTTTTAGAACTTTGCGCACTTCCTCAAGGCCACCAAGTATTATTTCAGGTGTGTTGCGAAAATAATCACTCATAATATGAGGTGTGGTAATAAACTTTCTTATACCCAGATCGTATTGCGCACGGATTAACGAAAGGGTGTCGTCCATAGTCTTTGCACCATCATCAATTCCAGGAATTAAATGCGAATGCAAATCGGTGCCTATTGACGAAAAGTCAACTGCCGGAAGCTGTTCTCCTTTGCCAAATATTTTTTTGAATAAACTCAAGTAATTAAATTTAAGTGCAAAGAAAATTTTTAAAACCACAAAACAGAAACCCGGTAAGTGATTTACCGACTATTAAAGAGAATTCCTTTTGAAATACGAGCAACTATCTGTTATTGAGTTTTGAAGTTTTCAGAAAACCATTTGTATGTAGCAGCTAATCCTTCCCTGATTTTTACTTGTGGATTGTACCCCAGGAAGTTTTTAGCCAGAGAAATATCAGCAAGAGAATGTTTAATGTCACCTGCCCTTTCTTCGCGATGCTCAGGAGGTGTGTCATTTCCGCTTATTTCATTCAGGTAATGGTACAGATCATTCAGGCTGGTGCTTTCACCGACTGCTACATTGTAAACTTTGCCAAAGGCCTCATCATTATCAACACACATAGCTTTAATATTTACCTGAACGGCATTTTCAACAAACGTAAAATCGCGTGTAGTTGTTCCATCACCATTTATATAGGCAGTTTTTTTATTAAGTAATGCATCCATAAAAATCGGAATGGCAGCGGCATATGGTCCATTGGGGTCCTGTCGCGGGCCAAACACATTGAAATAGCGCAGGCCAATTGTTTTCATCCTGTAAGTATGAGCAAAAATGTTTCCGTATAACTCATTGGTAAGTTTACTAACCGCATACGGAGACAGAGGTTTTCCCAAATCACTTTCTTTTTTTGGTGATGCAACAGAATCGCCATATACCGATGATGAACTTGCATAAACAAATTTTTCCACTGCAGCATCTTTGGCAGCTACAAGCATGTTGATAAAACCGGTGGCATTACTGTTGTGCGTTGCAAGCGGGTCTTTAATACTGCGAGGTACGCTACCCAATGCTGCCTGATGTGTTATAATGTCAATTCCTTCACACGCCTTTTTACATGTTTCCGTATTGGTAATATCCCCTTCTATAAATTCGAAATTGGAAAGTGATAAATAAGGATTAATATTCTTTTTAAAACCGTTGGTAAGGTTATCAAGCACACGAACTTTTTTCACTCCGTATTTTAAAAGGTACTCTACAATGTTACTACCTATAAAGCCGGCACCGCCAGTTACAAGAATTGATTTATCGATTAGTGACTCGTTATGAAATTTGGTTTGATACATTGATTGAGTGTCGGAAGAAAGAATGAATTGATTTTTATTTTTTGTGATTCACAACTATGGTTATGCGTGCGGATTGTGTGTTTAGCTTATTGTTTAACGGTTGCCATACATCTCTTCATAATACTTTAAATAATCGCCTGAAGTAACATGATGCAACCAAGCATCATTTTGTAAATACCAGTCAACTGTTTTTTCAAGACCCTGTTCGAAAGTTACTGATGGTTTCCATCCCATCTCTCGTTGCAATTTGGATGAATCAATGGCATAACGCAAATCATGTCCTTCGCGGTCTTTAACGAAATTGATCAATCGCTCTGATGTACCTGCATCTCTTTCCATTTTTTTATCCATAATACTGCACAGTAATCTAATCAGATCAATATTGCGCCATTCGTTATTGCCGCCAATGTTATAGGTATCACCAATCTTCCCTTTATGGAAAATCAAATCAATGGCTTCTGCATGATCCTCCACGTAAAGCCAGTCGCGCACATTCTCTCCCTTACCGTAAACAGGTATTGGTAAAAATCTTTTAATATTATTGATAGCTAACGGAATAAGCTTTTCAGGAAAATGATTTGGCCCGTAATTGTTGCTGCAGTTAGATATAATAACAGGCAGCTTATACGTATCATGATACGCCCGCACCAGGTGATCGCTGCTTGCTTTTGATGCTGAATAAGGAGAATGTGGATCGTAAGCAGTTTCTTCAGTAAAATATCCGCTCGTGCCAAGTGAACCATAAACCTCATCGGTAGAAATGTGATAGAAAATATTTCGATTTACGGATTCAGTGATTGCCTTTTCCGGATGCTGAGATTTAATTCTTGAGTGATGAACTGATTTAAAAGCATTCAACAGGTTTACCGTGCCTACAATGTTGGTCATTATAAAATCCATTGGAGAGGTTATGGAACGGTCAACATGACTTTCGGCTGCAAGATGTATTACTGCATCAAATTGCTCATCAGCAAAAAGATTATTGATATATGATGTATCAATAATATCTCCTTTAATAAACCGGTAGTTGGCTGACTGGCTGATATCCCTCAGATTTTCAAGGTTGCCTGCATACGTGAGCTTATCCAGATTATAAATTTTATAATCCGGATAGCGTTTTACAAACCTGCGCACCACATGCGAACCGATAAAGCCTGCGCCCCCTGTAATTAATAGTTTCATGCTGTGCTTGCTATTTTAAATTGAGCTTAAATTTTATTGATCCAGGTGAAAAAATCACCGGGTTATTTTTTTGCCAGAGATTGCTCCATTGAAGCTAATTGCTGTTCCCATCGCCATGCATCGGTAACCATTGCTTTCAAATCAAGTTTAGCCTTCCAGCCTAATTCCTGGTTGGCATAGCTTGTATCAGCCCATACCTGCACTACATCGCCCGGCCTGCGAGGGGATAATTCGTAGTTAAGTTTTACACCTGTATAATTTTCAAATGCATTTATCATTTCCAATACCGATATACCGTTTCCGGTACCCAGGTTAAATACTTCAAACCCTGATTTTGATTTTCCTCCGAACAGCCGTTCAACTGCTATAACATGCGCCTCGCCCAGATCGACTACATGAATGTAATCTCTGATATTGCTGCCATCACGTGTAGGATAATCCGTTCCGTATACGCTCAGTTTTTTTAATTTGCCAATTGCTGTCTGCGTAATTACAGGCATAAGATTGGCGGGTTTGCCTAATGGATACTCACCAATTAATGCCGATGGATGCGCGCCAACCGGGTTAAAATATCGTAATGAAATAATTTTAATACCAGTAGCTTTAGCAGTATCAGCAAGAATATCTTCAGCTATTTTTTTTGTATTTCCATAAGGTGATTCGGCCTTTTTAACCGGGGCTTTTTCATCTATAGGCAGATAATCCGGCTCGCCATAAACTGTGCAGGAAGACGAGAAAACAAAATTTTTGATTTCAAATTTCACACAGGCGTCCAGCAGGTTTATTAATGAAATTAAATTATTGCGATAGTATTTTAATGGATCGGCTACACTTTCACCAACTGCTTTAAGTGCGGCAAAATGTATGATAGCATCAATTTTATTTTCAGAGAAAAAACTGTTCAGTGCATCATAGTCACAACAATCAAGTTGATGAAAGGAAATTTTTTTGCCGGTAATTTTTTCAATGGCATCAACTACTTCAATACGTGAATTATTGAGATTATCTATAACAAACACATTAAATCCTTTTAGCAGCAATTCAACTGCTGTGTGCGACCCGATAAATCCTGTACCACCTGTAACTAATATGTTCATTGAAAAAAATGATTGGAACAATTACAAACTCCAGTATGTCATTGTTTTGATTTTGTTTCTGTAAATTCCTTTAATGTCAATAAAAATACATCCTTCACCTGCAAATGATTTAAAGTAATTTTCATTTTGACCCATGTATTCTTTGTGAGCAACTGCTAATACAATTGCATCATAATCACTGGCCGGTTTTTCTACCAGTCCGAAGCCGTACTCGTGATTCAATTCTTCTGAACTTGCGCGTGGGTCAATCACTTCAACAGCCACACCATATGATTTGAATTCGTTAACCAGGTCGGCAACTTTTGAATTACGAATATCCTCCACATCCTCTTTAAATGTTGCACCCATTATCAGCACTTTGGCTTCCGAATTATTTTTTCCTGCAGCAACCATTCGTTTTACCGTTTGCTTGGCAATGTAAAAACCCATAGAATCGTTTACATACCTGCCAGAATTTATTACTTGTGCATGATAGCCTAATTCCTGCGCTTTGTATGTAAGATAATAAGGATCAACACCTATACAATGGCCTCCAACAAGACCAGGTGAAAACTTTAAAAAATTCCATTTGGTTCCGGCAGCTTCCAGCACTTCGTAGGTATTAATTCCTATTTTATTAAAGATAATGGAAAGCTCATTCATTAATGCAATGTTGACATCGCGTTGCGTGTTTTCAATAATTTTTGCAGCCTCTGCCACTTTGATGGATGATGCACGATGTGTACCGGCCCTCACTACAATTTCGTATACTTTGGCAATATTTTCAAGCGACTCTTCATCGCATCCCGAAACTACCTTTGTTATATTGGGAAGTGTATGTACCTTATCTCCAGGATTTATACGTTCAGGTGAATAACCAACTTTAAAATCAGTCTTAAAACTTAACCCGGAAGTTTCTTCAATCACAGGAATACAGTCATCTTCAGTACATCCCGGGTAAGTGGTTGATTCAAACACCACGTAATCACCTTTCTTAATGGCCTGTCCAACAGTTTTTGATGCACTTAATAATGGCTTTAAATCCGGCAGTTTATGATCGTCAATAGGTGTTGGTACAGCTACAATAAAAAAATTTGCCTTTCGCAGCTCATCAACTGAATCAGTAAACTCTATATCACAATTTTCAAATGCAGCTTCATCCAGTTCGCCACTTGGATCAATTTTATTGCGCATTAACTTAACGCGCTCGCTGTTAATATCGAATCCAATAACTGAAACGATTTTGGCAAACTCAAGTGCAATAGGTAACCCAACATATCCGAGGCCGATAACAGCCACTTTTGATTTCTTGCTAATGATATCGTTATACATAATAAAAACTGAGGGATAGTAATTTCTTCTTTAAATTATTAAACTAACGTGTATTATACACGTATTTTCTATTTATGAGCCTGCCAGCAATGGTTCTTTCTTTATCGTGTTAAGCTGGTAGATACGTTCTATAATATCAACCACTTTTAATCCTTCCAATGCATTAGTGGTGGCATGGGTACGTCCTTTTAACGTATCCACTACATTTTGAAAAATAAAACCGTGATTATTTGCACTGCCTTTATAATCGCCATAATCGTTTGCGGGATTTGTTTCAGCTAACTTTGGCATAGTATAATCCTTAATATGGCAGTAATCCACTTCATTCATATATTGCCCGCCTACTTTAATGCTGCCTTTGCTGCCTATTATAGTCATACTGCTTTCTAGGTTTTTATCCCAAACAGCAGTTGAGTAATTAATACTTCCCATGCCTCCGTTTATAAAGTTGAATTGCACAATACCTGAATCTTCAAAAGCAGTAGTTTGGCTGTGATTGAAATCAGCAAATAATGCTTTAACATCTTTTATATCACCAAACAACCAGTACATTAAATCTATCCAATGGCTGAACTGCGTAAACAATGTTCCTCCATCAAGATCAGTGGTTCCTTTCCAGTTACCTTTTTTATAGTAGCGCTCATCACGATTCCAGTAACAAATCAACTGCATCATAAACAAATCACCAATAATCTTTTTTTCCACCACTTCTTTTAACCATACACTTGGCGGTGAATAACGGTTTTGCATCACACAAAATACCTGCCGCGAAACCTGTAATGATTTAAAAATTATTTTCTCACAATCTGCCTTGGTAAGTGCCATAGGTTTTTCAAGCACCACGTGTTTTTTAAAATCAAGTGCCAGCAAAGCATTGGAGGCATGAAGACCATTTGGAGTACATATGCAAACTACATCAACATCATTATGTGCTTCCAGCATCTGTCTGGCATCGTTATAAAATGTACCGGGATAACTTTCCAGTTTCAGCAGTTCTTTAGGCTGTGTATCACACGTAGCAACCAATTCGCACTCATCATTGCGCGTAACCATTTCCATATGGCGTTTACCAATGTGGCCACAACCAATAACGGCAAATTTTAGTTTGTTGTTTTTAATCATTTTATGGCTTACCCGCAGTGTCCTGTCAGGATATTTTGGTTACTGAATTGTTTTCAAGTTTGTATTTCTCTTTTGATTCAGGACAAACTGCAATTCCGTCCTCATCAAATTTTAGCTTATGACCATATTCACTCATCCATCCTGTTTGCCGTGCCGGGTTACCGGTAACCAAAGCATAATCAGGAACATTTTTAGTTACAACTGCTCCGGCTCCAATAAATGAATACCTGCCTATAGTATTACCGCAAACAATTGTTGCATTAGCTCCAATTGAAGCTCCTTGCTTAACAAGTGTGGTTTTATATTCATTCTTGCGGGCTATTGCGCTTCGTGGGTTTATAACATTTGTAAATACCATGGATGGACCAAGAAATACATCATCTTCACAAATAACCCCGGTATAAATGGAAACATTATTCTGTACCTTAACATTATTTCCCAGCACTACGTCAGGGCTTACCACCACGTTTTGTCCAATGTTACAATTGTTTCCAATAGTGCAATTGGGCATTATATGGCTAAAATGCCAGATTTTGGTTCCGTCTCCAATTTTGCATCCCTGATCAATAATTGCACTTGGGTGAAATGTGTATGCCATCTGAAAAATTCTAAAAGAGGTGCAAAAGTAAAATTTACCTTTAAAGATGGAAGCACACCGGTTATCTGTTGGACGGCTAGTGCTTAGTATAATCTATTTTACTGCTTAACTGAAACTATGAACCGGCTTAAACCATTCATCCCTGGGTAATTTCTTAAAATACTCATAGGTTATTTTCAATCCATCCTGCCGTGATACTTTGGGCTGCCAGCCTAATATTTCGCGAGCCCTGGTAATATCAGGTTGTCTTTGTTTAGGATCATCAACAGGCAGGTCCTTATAAATAACTTTTTGCTTTGTTCCGGTAAGCTTTATAATTTCTTCAGCAAAATCACGAATCGAAATTTCATCAGGGTTGCCGATATTTACCGGATAAGCATAATTACTCATCAGCAACCTGAAAATACCATCTACCAAATCGTCTACATAACAGAATGACCGTGTCTGACTGCCATCACCAAAAACAGTTATATCTTCTCCCCGAAGTGCCTGACCAAAAAATGCAGGCAATGCCCTTCCGTCATTTAAACGCATGCGGGGTCCATAGGTATTAAAGATTCTTACAATACGCGTTTCCAGGCCATGCTTATTATGGTAAGCCATGGTTAATGCTTCCTGGAACCTTTTGGCTTCGTCATAAACCCCTCTTGGACCAATGGGATTAACATTACCCCAATAGTCTTCATTTTGTGGGTGCTCAAGTGGATCGCCATAAATTTCAGATGTTGAGGCTACAAGTATTCGTGCATTCTTTTTAACGGCAAGACCTAACAAATTGTGTGTTCCTAACGAACCAACCTTTAAAGTTTGTATTGGTATTTTCAAATAGTCAATCGGACTTGCTGGAGAGGCGAAATGAAGTATGTAATCAATATCGCCATTTATATCCACAAATTTGGTTACATCATGATTGATAAACTCAAATCTTTCGCGATTAAGCAAATGCTCAATATTGCGCATATCACCGGTAACAAGATTGTCCATGCCTATTACCATAAATCCTTCATTATAAAAACGGTCGCATAAATGGGAACCGAGAAAACCGGCAGCACCGGTAATAAGTACTTTTTTTGCTGATGCCACAGAATAAAAGTTAGTCGTTATTTAAAAAGTTGCGCAAAGGTATAATTGCTTTATAATTCGAAAAGTTGAATGTAAAAAAAAGCCTCCTGAATTAGGAGGCTTTTATGATTTTATTTTTTGAAATCACTATCGTATTAATAATACGGTTCCGTTTAATTGCTTGCCGCTTATATCAATTATATAGAAGAATGTTCCATTAGATACTTCATCCCCATTTTTGTTCTTGCCATCCCAGCAACTTTCTGAATTGCTGCTGCTGAATACCTCTTTTCCCCAACGGTCAAAAATCTTAATGGTGGTACAATCTTTAAAATCACCCAAACCATTTAAGCTAAAGCAATCGTTTTTACCATCATTGTTAGGTGTAAATACGTTTGGTGTATTTTTCAGATAGTCACTTAAATCAAGCAAGTCAAGTGGTACAGTTAATGTATCATAACAAATTCCGCCATTACCGACTATTAATGTTACGGTAGCATCTGCACCAAAATTGTAGAAATGAACAGGATTTTGATCTGTTGAAGTAGCACCTCCGCCAAAGTTCCAGAAATAACTATCGGCATCAATACTGGCATCAGTAAACTGTACATTAATACCCTGGCAGGAAGCCAATGCAGTATCCGTAAATGCAGCTACCGGTTGCTCATTAACGTTTACCGTTACCACTCCGGTATTGGTGCAACCATTGCCATCAGTTCCGGTAACAGTATAAACTGTTGTGCTGTTAGGGCTTGCAACAGGTGCATCAACTGAAGAACTGTTCAATCCTGTTGAAGGTGTCCATAAATATGTTGATGCGCCACCAGCCTGCAATGTAACTGATGAACCGTCACAAATAAGTGTGTCATTGCTAACCGTTACTACCGGTAATGGATTAACAGTAACTGTAATGCTTGCTGTACTGCTGCAAAGATTATTATCTGTAACTGTTACCGTATAGGTGGTTGTAGATGAAGGTGTAGCTGTAGGAGTTGCAATTGCCGGATCATTCAGATCTGTTGCTGGTATCCATGCATAAACCGATCCGCCCGAAGCCTGGAGCTGTGTGTTTTGACCAATACATATTGCAGCAGGATTGGCAGAAGTTACCACAACAGGCAATGAATTGACAGTTACAATTACATCATCAGTATTGGAACATCCGTTGGCATCAGTAACTGTTACCACATAGGTGGTTGTTGAAGTCGGGTTTGCAATTGGATTAGGAATAGAAGTGTCTGATAATCCGGTAGACGGACTCCAACTGTAAATAGTACCACCGGTAGCCAATAAGTTGGTGCTTTGCCCGGTACAAATTGCAACATTGGATCCCGCATTAGCCACAGGCAACGGATTAATAACAATATTGAAGAACACCGAATCGCCTACACATCCATAGGTATTGGTCTCAACCACCGATACGGTATAGTTACCGGCAGTAGCCCAGTTAATTCCTATCTGATTGCTACCCTGTCCGCTATTGATACTTCCACCAGTAGCGTACCATTGATAAGTTGACCCTGTTGTGGATGTTACACTAAGATTGGTGCTATCAGAAACGCACAGCTGAGGAGGACCTTGTACAGCAGAGGTTAGCGGTGCAGGATTAATTGTTACCTGGAAGGTATCCGATACCCCAAAGCAAACTGTATCCACTGTTGTACTTTGTTCATCATACCACAAGTATCCGGTAGCAGGGCCAGTTTGTGTCCAGTCAACAACAACTGAACTGGTTGAATTACCACTTACAATAGTTCCGCCTAATATATGCCAGGTATAAACTGAACCAGGGGTATTAATTACGGTATACGTCAAACCTTGGGCGTCATTAGCACAGATAACCGGTGTGCCTGTTGGGGCCTGTGGTGTAAGGATCACATTGATACTAACTGTAATGGTAACAGGAGGTGATATACAGCCAAATTCTGTTGCTTCTGTTACAGTAACTGTGCCCGTTCCCTGCACTCCCCAATCAATATAAACGGTGTCCTGTCCTTGTCCAGATGCGATGGTTCCGCCAGTTACTGTCCATGAATAAGTAGAATTCGGATCAGGGTTATTCACCCAATAAGGAACTCCCGTAACCCCCGGACATACAGATAAAGTTCCGGTTGCGCCATTTAAAGTAGGAGCCGGGTTTACAGTTATAGTTAGTGTATCCTTGTTTTCACAACCATTTACATCGGTTCCGGTAACCACATAACTAGTGGTTACTGTTGGATTAACAGTAATTGAATTACCTGAACCTATTACACTTCCGCCTAATATTTGCCATGAGTAGGTTGAAGCACCGTTGCTGCTTAATAGAATGCTGTCACCAAAACAAATGCTATCGTTTGGTGCAGATGCTGTTACATTCGGCAGTGGATTAACATTAATAGTTATAGTATCGTAATTCACACATAAAGCCGTGCTTGTTCCTGTTACAATAAATGAAGTTGTTACTGAGGGATTTACCGTGAAAGGATTAGAAGTGCTAATAACAGATCCCGGGTTAGAAAGTAATGCCCAGGTGTAGCTTGAAGCACCAGAGGCAGTTAATGTAGCGGATGAACCTAAACAAACCGAAGCAGGGTTAGCAACTGCACTTACAGCCGGTAAAGGATTTATTGTAATAGCAACGCTGTCCTGTGTAGTACAACCATTTAGCGTTGTTGAAACATAATAGGTTACAGTAGTTGTGGTTGATGCATTCAAGATTGCAGTTGGATCGGAAATTGACGTATTGCTTAAGCCTGAACCGGGAGTCCACGAATAAGTATAACCTGCTGTAGAAGCAGTACCTAATTGAACTGTATCACCTGAACAAATTGTCTGATCAGTTCCGGCATTTGAAAGAGGTAAAGGTTTAATAATTACTACAACTGTATCTCTGTCAATGCAACCAAACCATGTTGTAGTAACAACAAATTGAACAGTATCATTAGCTGTTCCGGTATTAGTTAGCGTTGCTATTGGGTTACTTGTAGTTGGGCCTAACAAACCCGCAGAAGGATTCCACAGATAAGAGTATCCCGGCACTGAAGGTCCGCCAAGTTGCACTGTTTGTCCTGAACAATAAGTAACATCAGGTCCTGCAACAGCATTAGGAACAGGATTGGTGATTATTGTTACATCATCAGATGATGTACAGCCAAATTGATTGGTAGTGATAACAGTGTAAACTGATGTATCAGGAGTACTTGTCCCGTTGCTTAAAGTCAAAGTTGGGTTGGATATTGTTGTGCTGCTCAGCCCTGTTGCAGGCGACCAGGAATAAGTATACCCACTCGTTGACAATGTTCCTAATGTAATTGATGATGTTGAACATAAAGACTGATTATTTCCTGCATTAGAAATTGGAGCAGGATTAACATTCACCGTAATTGTATCTTTATTGGTACAACCATTGGCCCCTGTACCTGTTACTATATAATTGGTTGTTGTACTGGGAGTAACCGTTAAACTTGAATTCGAACTGATAATGGTAGTAGGTGAAGCCTGGGTTGTCCAGGTATAAGACAAACCACCAGAAGCTGATAAAACAACAGAATCCAAAGGACAAATACTGTCCGTATTCTGAGTTGCAGTAATTGCCGGTGCCGCAAGAACCGTAACAGTTATCGTATCCTTATTTACGCAATTAAGCGAATTGGTTCCTGTTACAATATAGCTTGTTGTAACAGTAGGATTCACTACAAATGGATTTGATGTGCCAATTGGAGTTCCGGGATTAGTTAATAAAGCCCATGAATAAAGATTGGCACCTGTAGCAGTTAACGTAGCACTTGCTCCGGGACAGATTGAAACCGGACTTGAGGTTGCTGTAACTGTTGGAAGCACATTTACAATAATCTGAACATTGTCAGTAGATGTACATAGATAACTATTCGTTGTAGTAACTGTGTAATTCAGCGTATCGGGTTGTCCACCAGAAGTTATCCATGTTACAGTTGGATTAGAAACTGTTGAACTGCTAAGTCCTGATGAAGGCGACCATGAATATGTATAGCCCGAGGTAGAGATTGTACCAATTGTTGTAGAACTGCCTGAGCATAAAAACTGATTATTACCAGCATTAGACAATGGTGTCGGATTTACTGTAATAGCTACCGTATCTTTATTTGTACAGCCGTTTAAATCTGTGGTAAGGATGTAGGTATTTGTAATTGGTGTTGAACCTCCATTAGTTAAAGTAACCGTTGGGTTGGATATCGAACTGCTACTTAAGCCAGTGGCTGGAGCCCAACTATAAAGATAACCAGCGGTGGTTGTTGTGCCCAGCTGTGCTGAACCACCGGAACAAAACGTATGATCGATTCCGGCATTTACAGTTGGCTGCTGTTTAACGAAAATGTTTTTAGTTACAGTATTGCCGGCACATCCGATTGCATTTACTTCTGTAACCGAAACAGACCATGGGCCGGTAGGGTTAAAATTAACAGTTATGGTTCCGGTGTTTCCTCCTGAAACCTGTGTTCCGTTATTAACTGTCCAATTATAGGTTGACCCTACTGTTCCTGCTGCAGTAAACACCAGTCCTGTTAACCCATTTGAACATAAGGTATCGGGGCCCTGAATACTATTAACTCCATTAAATGGTATAACAAAAATCGTGTAAACCTGATTAATAGTTTTTGCAGGACAACCATTATCTGAACAGGAAATCGTAAATTGATAAGGAATCGACTGGCCTTGCGAACATGAAGTAGTCCAGCAAAACTGTGTTGTAACAGTACTGTCTCCGGTAACATCACTAAGCGTTGCAGCAGGATTTGTTGGCGGACCGAAAATAGTTCCTGTATGGGTTGTTGTAAGGCTGTCGCCATTGGGATCGTTGTAGGTAATGTTAAAGCACAAGGTCTGACCCTCCTGAACACTTAATGTCGTTGAACCACCTGCTGCTGGTATTGGCGCAGGATTTATAGGACATGTGATAAGTATCAGCTGAAAATCCAATCTTGAAATTCCAACTAAAAAACCGTTTCTGTATTCTCTGATTTCAACCGCTACAACATAATATCCCTGGTTGGGTGCAAGATAAGTTGTTAACCCTGTTAAGGTATCAATATCTGCATAGCCACCCGGTCCGAAAGGTTGCGCAAAGCTATAGCCTGCCGCATAAGTAATCTGAGGAATAGGCCAGGTATAAGTGGCAGGGAAATTAGGATTTGAGTTTGTTCCATCAGAAATTCCAGCTAATGGTGTTATGAAGTGATAAACCAACAGGTCGCCATCAGCATCAAAAGCAGAATTAAGAATACTTACAGTATCTGCCGCACAAATAAAGGGAACAGGGGGTACTGCAAAAGTGGGTGAATTATTAATTACTGAAGTTGGAGGAATAAACGCATACCATGCCTCGCCTTCATTACTCGGATCGAAAACATTTTGAATATTACCGTTACGGCAGCAGCGGTCCATAAGTAAATGATATCCATTGGGAGATGCAGGCAGGTCAATTGTTATTTCATAAATACCTTGTTCAACACAAGCATTAGGTGTAAATGTACAAGTGTCATTTGCATTGGGAGGGTCAATAAACTGCTGCGAAATAAGCGGTGCTGTTGTGGATAATTGCAACACTTTATCAGCATTTGGATTGGCAGGATCTTCATTATACACACCAAGTTTCATATTGGCTGGTAATGGAGACGGACTTGGTGTAGCCGTACCACAAAAACGATACAGTTCTAACTTAACAGTATACCGGTAACTTCCATTGGGTTGCAGTCCAATATAGGTATAGCCCAGGTTACCTCCCATCAGGTGAGAGGCATGTAATGTTTGGCTTTGTATAATTATCAATAGTACTAAAGCCAGTTTAGTAAAAATGTTTTTCATGTTTGTGATAATTCTAATTGATAGTTGTAAGAACCTTCAAATGTATAATTTTTAACAAATAATGTATCTGCAGTATCGTTTTTTACATTTTCATAATATGCATTTGCTGCTGTATAATTTATTGCTTTGCAGGTAAACCTACTATGACCTTACAAAGATTGAATGGTTTAATTAAGAATAATATTAATTATGCTTTTCAAAATTTACCTTATTTAAGCTTTCTTTTAATGATACAGAGTTACTATTAATAAATTAGATTTGTTTAACAAAACAATCAATTAAATGGTTTAAATACTCAACACATGCTTACACGAAGAAACTTCATAAGTAACACTTCAAAAACCGCATTATTTATGGCTTTTTTGCCAAACGCATCAGCGTCCGATTTGAAAAAGCAATTTGAGCGAACTATGAATTTTACACCAGGTCAACTTGCAACTGACGAAGATTTTTGGGAAAGTATCGCTCAAGCTTATACAGTTGACCGTGGCATTATAAACCTGAATAATGGTGGAGTTTCGCCACAGGCCAAACCGGTTCAGGAAGCTTTTGAAAAATTATATGAACAAAGCAACCTCGGCCCCTCATATTATATGTGGCGTATTATAGACAAGGGCCGTGAACCCTTGCGTCAAAGGCTTGCAGCTATGGCCGGATGCGATAAAGAAGAATTAGCCATAAACCGTAATACCACTGAAGCTTTAGGTACTGTTGTTTTTGGTTTGAATTTAAAACCCGGAGATGAGGTAGTGCTTACCAAAATGGATTATCCTAATATGATACAGGCCTGGAAGCAGCGTGAAAAAAGGGATGGAATTAAATTAGTTTGGATAGATCTTCAATTGCCTTCTGAAGATGAGGAGAGCCTGGTTAGCCAATATGTAAACGCATTTACCTCTAAAACAAAGGTGCTCCATCTCACACATATTATCAACTGGTGCGGGCAAATTTTACCTGCAAAAAAAATAATTGCTAAAGCTCACGAACAAAATATTGAGGTGATTTTAGATGCCGCGCATTCTTTTGCTCATTTTGATTTTAAGTTAAGTGACCTGAATTGTGACTATGCCGGAACCAGTTTACACAAATGGTTAGGAGCCCCGTTTGGCAATGGTTTTATGTATGTTAAAAAAGATAAGATTAAGAGCCTGTGGCCGTTGTTTCCTAACGACAAACCTGATTGTGAAGATATTAGAAAGTTTGAGGTATTGGGAACAAGGAATTTTGCGACTGAACAAGCCATTAACAGTGCTATTGATTTTCATGAAATGATTGGGACGCAACGAAAAGAAGCACGACTCCGATATCTTAAAAACTATTGGTGCATGAAAGTGAAAAACACTCCTGGAGTTAAGCTCAACACCAGCTTAAGCAATGACTTTTCATGTGCATTAGCCCATGTTGAAGTTAAAGGCTTAACAGCAGGCCAGCTTGAGGCAAAGCTTTTTAATGATTACAAAATTCACACCTCCCCTATTGCATGGGAATATCTGAACGGTGTTCGAATTACACCGAACGTATACACAAGGTTACCGGAACTTGATAAGTTAGTTACTGCAATCAACATAATTGCAGAAGGACAATAAATATCAATACAGTGAATGGTTCGTCAGATTGGCTTTTACACCAGATGCTATAAAGCATTTTATTTCACCACAAGGCGCTGAGTTAGCGATGCATTCTCAGATTGTAAATGAATTGCATAAATTCCGGGTGCAATATTGCTGGTATTGATAAAGAATTTTTGCTCCCCCGGTTTTGATTTCCCATTATAAATTATGCTAATGGCTTTTCCAACTATATCAGTAAATGTAATTGTAATGGGAGCAGAAGCATTAAAGGTAACAGGAATACAGGTAATGCCTTTGGATGGATTAGGAAATGCTGGCAACATTTCCATTTTGAAGTTCATATTTTCAGCAACACTTGCAGGCTGCAAAACGTGAAAATGCCAGTACCCATCAGGTGCAGGCAAAGGCCTAACCTGCTCCTTGCCACTATTAGCTATAGCTTTAACGTAGTAAAATATTTCTGTACCGGCTGCCTGTGGCGGCATCTGAGCTGTATACCAATTTCCGGTAGTTGCAGTCATTGGTAAGGCCTGGTAAGGTTGAGTAGTATCAGTTGTATAATAAAGTTCCGCAGTTGCAATGCCACTGCGGTGTTTCATAAATGCATTTACAGTGTAGGCACTAACGGTATTATAGGTATCTTCTAACGGCTGATGCGAGATCAATAAAGGATCAAAGATTCCAATTTCTTTGGTAATACAATGTAAAGCTCCTGAAGCCGGAATGCTGGCATTGGAATTAATTCCGATTACCTTATATCCCGGTAGTGCATTGCGATAAATATTTAAAGCAACACTATCGGCAGGAATATTATATACCGGAACTATGATGGTTTTATTTATGAAAGATGAATTGGTATAGGTAAGATAATCTCCGCCATTATTAGGCCAGCTGCCATTATCAGATGGCATAGGAATACGTATCACTTTGTAGGGTGTACCATAAACGGAATTAAAATTGTTAAGTATATATTGCAGGTTGGCTTCAATTTGCGGCCCGTCTGCAATACCTGTCGGATACTGTCCTACCAGTAAGGTTTGTTCATCCAGTAATTTCATATGCATATCTATATGATGGATCCCATCATAAGGAAGTGTAGTCATCTTTATGTATCGGTTAATGCCCATAAAGTGATACATTATAGTATCTATTTCTGCAGCGGTATGGGTTACACCATAAGGTGCGGAAGGACCATTATCCGTAAGAATAAGGTTAGAAGCAAAGGCAGTACCGAAACCATCTGTCATAAAATTACCACCAGTGTTAACAAGATCCCAAGGCGGTGTCAATGTTTTATACAAAGGTATATTAAGCAAGTTAGTTAATGCATAATGCGCTGTATCATCTTTTGGACGAGGCCTGTTGTAAATCCAATCCACTGCCAGTAAGGAATCCACATCATTGGTGTAAACACTCCATTGACCATAATCACGGCTCCAAACCGAATTATATGGTGTGATTACAAACGATACATTAACAGTATCCACTCCACCTATATTCAGGTAGTTAATAGCTGAATTGCGCTGAATGGTATCTGTAACGATAATATAAACGCGAGTCTCCTGTTTTGCATACCTTACTATTTCGCGCAACATGGAAGTATAACTGGTCCATGTTATGGTTAATCCCTGCAACTCCTCCCATTCACCGATGGTTCTTACAGGTGATGTTGGAGGAACAATACTTCCGGTATTAGTAGTATTGTAACCATTCCGCAAAGAATTGTATTGTGGTATAATCAATCGCTCTTCAGGTGTCATTATATGAGGAAGGTCCTGGGCTGATACAATTGAGTAAATGAATAAGCAATATAATATTGTAAAGATTTTTTTCATGCTATAATAGTTTACATTCATACAAGTATAATTGATTTATTATTATTTGGCAGTAAGGTTGACAAGATTATATTGAATAATAACTTTTGCCTGAAACAATATTGTGGCGTAAAAAAATTTAAAGCGAAATGACAGTTTTATGGAGATGCTACTTCTTATTAAACTCAGTCATGGTGCGGCCAAGCCCAATTGTTACAAAACTCTTGATCGCATCTACTGCTATGCCCACCCTTTCGTGAAGCGTTAAATATTGTTCATCACTCCATTTGCCGAGCACATATTCAACCTGGCGTCCTTTGGCAAAATCACTGCCCACACCAAACCGTAATCGCGCATATTCATTAGTGCCAAGCACTTGCTGAATATCTTTAAGGCCATTGTGCCCGCCATCACTCCCTTTTCCCCGCATCCGAATCGTTCCAAAAGGCAGGGCAATATCATCGGTAATAACCAACATGTTTTCAAGGCTGATTTTTTCAGCTTGCAACCAATAGTTTACAGCCTTGCCGCTCAAATTCATGTAAGTGGAAGGTTTAATAAGTACTAATGTCCTATTCTTTATTCTTACCTCAGTGCGACTTGCCAGTCGCTCTACCGAAAAAAAAACACCTTCGCTTCGTGCGAAGGTGTCTATAATCTGAAATCCTATATTATGCCTGGTATTTTCATATTCTGATCCTATATTTCCTAAACCAACAATCAGAAATTTCATGAGCTAAGTTGCCGGTTTAGTTTAGGATTTACCAGTTATGAATTACCTTATTTACCTTTTGCAGGTGCGGCAGCTTTAGCTGGAGCTGCTGCTGCAGGTGCCGCTGCTGCAGGTGCTGCTGCGGCTGCTGCCGGTGTTTCAGCCACTACGTTACGTGTTACACGTACACCAACCACAATATTGTTAGGTGCATCTAAAATAGTGAGATCTTTAAATTCCAATTGACCAACTCTGATGGAATCACCAATTTTAAGATGCTCAATGTTGATGTCAATAGTATCAGGAAGTTTAGAAGGCAAGGCATTAACCTTAAGCTTTTTAAGCTTCTGAATTAACTTACCACCGGCTTTCTGACCTTCAGATGTTCCTTTAAGTTTTACCGGAATATCCATAGATACTACCTTATCAGGAAATATCTGCAAAAAGTCGGCATGCAGAATTTTTTCTGAAACAGGATGAAACTGTATCTCCTGTAATTTTGCGTCATACTGCTGTCCTTCTACAGATAATTTTACAGTATGCACTTCAGGTGTAAACACCAGACCTTTAAAGCCTGATGCAGGAGTCTGGAAATGAACCTGCTCCTTGCCTCCGTATAATACGCATGGCACTTGACCTGATGCTCTCAATTTTCTAAGCTCCTGCTTAGTTAAATTTACCCTTTTGGTACCTGAAATTTCAATTGATTTCATTTTGAATGTTGTTTGAATTTATTTGAATTATTAATTAATGATTTTTTTGTCTTTGCTTGTTCTACCAGCTTACATGCATGTAGGTATTAGTTTACAAATAGAGGGCTTATCGATTCGTAACTGTATACTTTTTTAATAGCACGGGCAAACAGCTCGCCTATCTGTAAAACTTTAATTTTTTCCGAATTTGCTTTCATCGGAATAGTATCGCATACCACAATTTCTTTTATTGGCGATTGCTCAATTCTCTCAATAGCTTGTCCCGAAAGTACAGGATGTGTGCAAAAAGCCCTAACACTGGTTGCGCCACGCTCAATAAGCAACGAAGCTGCTTTAGTCATAGTTCCGGCAGTGTCAATGATATCATCTACCAGAATAACATCCTTGCCTTTTACATCACCTATTACCTGCATACTTTCAATTTCACCTGCACGCTTACGATGCTTATCGCAAATGGCCATTTCAGCATTAAAGTATTTGGCATAAGTGCGGGCACGGTGAACACCACCCATATCAGGTGCAGCAATTACTATATTCGGAAGCTCAAGAGATTTAATATACGGTACGAAAATCGTTGAAGGGTCAAGGTGGTCAACCGGCACATCAAAAAAGCCCTGAATCTGTGGAGCATGCAGGTCCATAGTCATAATCCTGGTAACACCTGCAGCAGTAAGCAAATTAGCAACAAGTTTTGAGGCTATAGAAACCCTTGGCTTATCCTTACGGTCGCTTCGTGCAAAGCCAAAGTAAGGAATAACAGCGGTAATGTAATGTGCAGATGCCCGTTTGGCAGCATCAATAAGCATTAACAACTCCATAAGGTTATCAGTAGGTGCAAAAGTGCTTTGAATAATGAACACATCGCATCCTCGAACTGACTCCATGAAATATGGTGAAAACTCTCCGTCACTGAAGCGCTGAACCTTAGCGTCACCCAATGGTTGACCATAAGCCTCGGCTATATATTTAGCCATATAAACGGAGCCACTTCCTGAAAATATTTTAACTTCTCTGTAGTTTTCTGCCATTAGGGTAAAATTTTGGGAGCGCAAAGGAAATAAAATTAGGCGGATGTGCAAAAAGAGCAATAAACCACTTGCTAGATTTAAAATTGTGTGGGGCCGGGTTATTAAGTAATTGAGCGTTTTTGATTTTCAACACAAATCCTATCTTGCATCACCAATTTGAAACCGCTTAATCATTAATGAAATTTACCACCGGCTGCTTAATTATTTTTTTTGTATGCATTGTTGTTAACTTGGCTAAATCACAATGCACAGCTTCCTATACAATAATTCAGCCCGACACATGTGCAGGTACACCCATTCAATTTAATGGCAGCTTTAATCCGGTTAGTCCCAATTTGGTATGGCATTGGTATTTTGAAGCAGGATCTACTTCATCCTTGCAAAATGCAGTACATACTTACAATCCACCCCCGGGTTCAGGAAATGTAAATTATTTAGATACTCTAATTGTTACGGATACTATTACCGGTTGCAGTGATACTGTTACATTTACTGTTACCGTTAAACAAAAACCGAATGCTGTTTTAATCGACCTGTTTGGAGGCACCCCCTTTACCAATTGTAATTCAATACCCGGCAATTATGTACTTACAGTTGATGATGGATCCTCACCTGCTGTTAATTCAAATTACCAGATTAGCTGGGGTGGTGGTTTACCGCCTTTAAATTACAATTCGTCTTCACCACCAATAGGTGAAGTGCATACTTATAATGCCCTGGGGTTTTTTAACCTGGTTTATACTGTTACCGGGACAAATGGTTGTGTTGACAATACCACCTACCAGGTTTTTAATGGCAATGCCCCTGCAGTAGGAATAGGTATCAACCAGAATCCCAGTGGTTGTACTCCTTTATCGTTAGACATTTTAATTTTAAATACTGCCGCAAATCCACTTGAGCACTACTTACACAATTCACTTTACTGACGGAACTCCTGATGTGGTATTAACTCATCCTCCGCCACCATCCATAACCCACCAATTTAATTCAACTTCTTGCGGTTATAGTTGTAATGGTTTTGCAAACGCATTTTGTGCCACTATTACTGCCCAGAATCCATGTGCTTCTTCATTTGCAATTGTAGGACCTATTTATGTTTCCAGCCAGGCAGGAACAAATTTTGTTACCAACCCGGCAAACATTGGCTGTTCAAACGCACCTGTAACTATAACCAATACCTCAACTGCAGCATCCATTAATAATAATGGAACCTGCACCACAACTTCTCCATCCTATTGGACAATTACACCCGGTGGTTATACCGTTAATTCTGGTCAATTAGGAACGGCACCATGTAATAACAATCCTGCAAACTGGGGTAGCCCTAATTTAAATGTTACATTTCCTCCGGGAACCTATGATATAACATTGCATGTTTGTTCACCCTGTGGTGATAGTATTGTTACAAAAACGATTTGCATTACCGATCCTCCATCTGCTCAATTTACGCTTAATCCAATAAGAGGATGCAAGCCTTTGGCCGTAACGGCTAACAACACAAGTTCTCCAACCACCGGCTGTTCCGTTCTTACCTATAACTGGACGGTTGTTTTTACTCCTTCTCCTTGTTCAATAACCCCAAATGGCAATTGGGCATTTACAAACGGAACAAATGCTTCATCACTAAATCCTGAATTTATTTTTAATGATGCGGGCACCTACACAGTTACACTCACTGCATCTAATGGTTGTAACCCACCCTCCATTTCTTCTCAAGACGTGATTGTTACTGCTCCACCTTCGCTGGTGATAAATCCGATTGCAGATTCATGTGGTGTTTCATGTGTACAACCAGTAGCTGTATTTGAAGATTGTGGCAATTCAATAACCAGCTACAGCTGGACCTTTGCAGGTTGTATAGGAGCATCAACTTCTTCATCACAAAATCCACCTTTAATTTGTTATCCACCCAACACAGGGCTAACTCCTATTGTTTATACGATTAATTGCCTCGCAATAAATAATTGCGGAAGCAGTATTAATGCATCACAAACTTTTACCATATACCCTATACCATCAATTAATAATTCGGTTGCAGATTTAAGCGGGAGCGTTTTCAACGATGGTATTATCTGTAATGGGGATAATGCAACCATCAATGCAAATGGATCAGGCACTTTTACATGGGCCCCGGCTTCAGGCCTTAGTTCAACTACGGGCACCCCGGTAAATGCAACCCCTTCTGTAACCACCACTTATACAGTAACAATAGTTGATGCGAATGGGTGCACAGCTACAGCCACACAACTAATTGCTGTAAATACACTTCCACTTCCGGCAATAACTGAAACAGATAATTCTGGCATTACGATAAACGATTTAATTATTTGTTCAGGTGATAATGCAACGCTAGACGCTGGTTCATGGAGTAACTATCAGTGGAGCAATGGCGCCACCAGTGCTTTGCTAAATATATCTGGACTTACTTCCACTGCTACCTATACAGTAACAGTCACCGATTTTAATGGTTGTAGCAATTCAGCAAATTCAACAATAACTGTTAACCAGCTACCTGCCCCTGTAATTACCGGACTTACAACAGTATGTTCAGGAGCGCCTGCTAACCTGGATGCAGGAACAGGCCCCGGATGGACCTACCTTTGGAGTGATGCAACTTCAAGCACTACACAAACCATAAACCCCACAAGCAGTGGCACCTATACGGTTACTGTTACTGATGCCAACGGATGTTCAGCAAGCAACACAGTGAACGTCATTGTTGGCACAAATCCTAATCCAAGTATCACGGGTGTGAATATTATTTGTAACGGTGATAATACCACTTTTGATGCAGGAGGAATAGGATTGGGCTGGAGCTATTCATGGTCAACAGGTGCGACATTACAGAATATCAACATAACTTCTCCTTATAGCTCAACCTACACGGTAACTGTTACTGATTTGAATGGCTGCACAGGTTCAAATGCCTATAATCTTACGGTAAATCCATTGCCAACGCCTTCGATTAATGGAGTTACTTCAATATGCTCCGGGGAAATTACAACACTTTGCGGAAATGCAGGGTACTCCGGTTATGTTTGGAGCACCGGGCCTGTAACATCCTGCATCAGCAATATAACAACTGCGGGAAATTATACACTAACGGTAACGGATGGTAACGGATGTACTGCATCTGTTACTCAAACCGTAATTGTGAATCCGCTACCATCAGCTGTTATTCTTGGAGCCGGTACAATTTGTCCCGGTGGTAGCACTACATTAAGTGCCCCTGCTGGCAATACTTATTTATGGTCAACAGGTGCAGCAACTTCAAGCATTAATGTATACGCTGGTGGAACATTTACAGTAACAGTTACAAGCCCTCAGGGTTGCACATCTACTTCTGCACCTTTTGCAGTTAATGTGGGTCCGGCAAGTGCATCTATTAATGCTCCTCCTGCCCCTTATTGCACTGGAAGTCCGGTAGTATTATCGGCCAACCCTGGCATAAGCTGGCAATGGTCAACCGGAGAAACTGTTCAGAACATTACAGTTGGATCAAGCGGAACTTTCACAGTAACAGTTACACAGGGTGGAGGATGCACAGCAAGCACATCACAGGCATTAACTTTTTATGCTCCACCGGTGCCAGTTATAAACGGCCCTATATCCATTTGTCAAAATCTTCCTTTTGTTTTGGATGCCGGGCCTGGTTATTCTACTTACCTATGGACCGGTGGCTATACAACGCAAACCATCAGCCCTGTTTTATCCGGAACCTATACAGTAACTGTTACCAATGCTAATGGTTGCACTGCCTCGGTTTCACAAAACCTGACAATAAATGCTGCGCCAAATCCCTCCATAGCAGGTATAACTTCCATTTGCCAGGGAAATAGCACAGCACTTGATGCAGGCAGCGGTTACATCAATTACATTTGGAGTACAGGAGCGAATACGCAGTCTATTAATGCATTTACTTCTGGCTATTATACTGTCACGGTTACATCATTAAATGGTTGCACAGCATCTACAAGTTTATTACTTACCGTAAATCCATTGCCTACACCAACAATTTCAGGTGTTACTGCAATATGTGGAGGGGCCAATGCAAATCTCGATGCCGGGATAGGTTATGTTGCCTATCAATGGTCAACTGGCGCAAGCACTCAAACAATTTCACCGTCATTAGTAGGAACATATGTTGTAACCGTTACTGATAATAATGGTTGCAGTGGAAATACGTCAGTTTATTTATCTGTAACGCCTAATCCCGTCCCTGTAATTAATGGTGTGGCAAGTGTTTGCCAGGGTTCTCCGGCATTGCTTACAGCAAGTCCGGGCTACTTGCAGTATCTTTGGTCAAGCGGTGTTACCGTACAGGCATATTCCCCGCCTACTGTAACTCCCGGAACCTATACCGTTACCGTTACTGATATTAATGGTTGTACCGGCTCAGTAAACTATTCACTTGCCATTGATCCTTTACCTACTCCTACCATCACAGGTGGAAATGGAATTTGTCTTGGCGACAGCATCCAACTTAATGCAGGCGCAGGATTCACAACATATCAATGGAATACCGGTGCAAACTCACCAACAATTTATGTAAATTCTCCTGCTACCTACACGGTAACTGTTACCGGTATGAACGGATGCAGCAACTCCGCAAGTCTTACCCTTATAACTTATTCACTACCTGCTCCAACAATATCCGGTGTAACGTCAATCTGTTCGGGGAGTGCTTCAAATTTGGATGCCGGTGCCGGATATGTAAATTATTTATGGAGCAATGGATATAGCACACAGGTAATCACACCATCAAATGCAGGCGTTTATACTGTTACGGTTACTGATGGAAATGGTTGTTCAGCTACAACAACTGCATCGGTATCGGTACAAAGCAATCCTGTTCCTGTTATTACCGGCAATAATGTTGTCTGCCAGAATGGTACTACAACTTTTGATGCAGGTGCTGGATACGTCAGCTATTTATGGAATACAGCTGCAACTACTCAAACACTTAACCCCTCAACCACGACTTCCGGAATATATACTGTTACCGTTACCGATATCAATGGATGCTCAGGAACTGCAACCTACAATCTTACTGTTAACTCACTACCAACTCCTTCAATAACAGGCAACAGCACAATCTGTGCTGATACTGTTAGTGTTTTGGATGCCGGTTCGGGTTATATAATTTATAACTGGAATACCGGTGTTTCATCACAGAGTATTACCGCAAACAGTACCGGAACTTATACCGTTACAGTTACTGATGGTAACGGCTGTACCGGAACAGCATCAGCTACACTTTTAGTAAATCCACTTCCTTCTCCTTCTATTTCAGGTTTAACAGTAGTGTGTGCAGGCGCTAGTGCAAACCTTGATGCAACGCCAGGTTTTAATGCTTACTTATGGTCTGATGGTTCTGTAGGTCAATCCATTTTCCCTATTGCAACAGGAAATTATACCGTTACGGTTACAGATGCAAATGGTTGCACTGCATCAGTAAGTGCGGGAGTAACTGTAAATAATAATCCTGCTCCGGTAATTATTGGTGACAATTTTATCTGCCAGGGTGATTTAACATTCTTTGATGCAGGTGCGGGATTTCAGAGTTATACCTGGAGCAATGGCATTAATACCCAACTTATTAATCTAACTGCAGCAGGAACCTATACGGTTACAGTTACCGATGTGAATGGCTGTACAGGAACATCAAGTTACGTTTTAACTGTGAATCCCTTACCTACCCCTTCAATAGCTGGCGGCAATTCAATTTGCCAGGGCCAGGTTACAAACCTTGATGCCGGTTCAGGATACATTAACTATGCCTGGAATACAGGTGCATCATCACAGGTTATTTCAACCGGAAACGGTGCAACCTATATCGTAACTGTTACTGATGTAAACAACTGCTCCGCTACAACAAGTGTTACGCTTGTGGTTAATCCATTGCCTGTGCCTGTCATTTCAGGCATCAATACAATATGCGATGGAAATACATCCAGCCTTACAGCCAGCGGAGGTGTTAGCTATCAATGGTCAACTGGTTCTACCAACCAGGTCATTAATGCCGGGTTAACAGGTATTTATGTGGTTACCGTTACTGATGCTAATGGATGCAGTGATTCAACAAATTTTAGCCTCACCGTTAACCCTAATCCTACCCCCATGGTATCCGGGCTGGACACTATTTGCACAGGGCAGACAGCTCAACTTAGTGTAGATAGTGGTTATGTTTCTTATTCTTGGAATACCGGTGCAACCACACCATCTATTTATCCTGCCTTATCCGGAACCTATAGCGTTACAGTTACAGATGCCAATGGTTGTACAGGAACAAGTCCTGATAAAATTCTATTTGTTGACGTTCCCGTTGCAACAATTACCCCTTTAGGGCCTGTGGACTTTTGCACCGGTGAAAGTGTTACCCTAACAGCTAATAATGGAATGTATTATTATTGGTCAAACGGTGCAACATCACAAACAATAAATGTAAATCAATCGGGCACTTTTACTTTAATAGTTATTGACAATGCAGGCTGTGATGCCGTTTCATCACCAATCGTAACTCAATTGCACGAGGCTCCTTATGTCAATTTTAGTTTTGATTCAGTACTTGCCTGCGGCTTTGGTGTAAAATTCAATTTTATCAATAAATCATTGTATGAACCGGGATCAACCTTTAATTGGAATTTTGGCGATGGATACTTCGATTCTGTACCTGAACCAATACATTATTTCAATGCAACCGGAAACTATATCGTCAGTCTTACCATAACAACTCCATATGGTTGTATTGGTGATACCACATTTAGCATTCATATTGATTACCCACCTATGCCAATACCCTTATTTTCAATGAGCCGTGATTTAGTTCCGCTTTTTGACGGAGGTGTTCAATTTATAAATGAAAGCCAGGATGCTACATCATGGCTTTGGACTTTCAGCAGCGAGGTGAATTCAATAGAGCCCAACCCGATATACTATTTCGATGAAGAAGGCAGTTATCCAATTAAGCTTACTGCATTTAACCGCAGAGGATGCAGTAATGAAATTATAAAATCTGTTACAGTTGCTCCATTTTGGTTGCCCAAAGCCTTTACGCCAAACGGAGATCGGGTTAATGAAAGCTTTTTCACCTCCAATTATGTTTTTGATGTTTTAGAGTTTGAGATGTCCATTTACAATCGTTGGGCCGACCTGGTGTATCGAACCGATTCTTTTAACAAGCCATGGGATGGAAGTGCAAAAAACGGTGGTGTAGCTCCAATAGGAACATATGTTTATGTAATAAAAGTAACTATGAAAACAGGAAGAAAGCGTGAGTTTACCGGCTTGATTGATTTAATAAGATAATCATTCAACCATGAACTATTTACTCTTTTTAGCAGCATTCTTATCCTTTTCAATAATTACAAATTCCCAAAATCCTGCAACAGTTAGTTCACTAACACTGAATGAAATTCTTGACTATTTCAAGCAGTTTCGTACTAATGGCTATAGCATACCATCATATGAACTTTGGCTGGATGTTGTATCTTCTGCAAAAAACAACTTTTCCTCTAAGCAAATAAGTGTAGCCGAGTTCAATAAATAGCCGGCCATCTTGTAACAAATCGGTTCGATATTAATCCATAGTGTCAAGTTACAATATTTATACCTTAGCACCGTCATCAAAAAATTAAAACACAGAAAATTTAAAGCGCTACGGTTATTGACCCGTTAGACATCAAATCCTCTTAACATTAAAAAACACAAAATTTAGAAATGAAAAAAACCTGGATAGTATTAGCAGTAATTGTTGTTATACTGTTTATAATTTACCGTTTTTTTGCCGGATCATATAACAATATGGTTCAGTACAGCGAAGATGTAAAAGCAGAATGGGCAAAAGTTGAAACACAATATCAGCGCAGGTCCGATCTTATCGGCAACCTGGTAAACACTGTAAAAGGATATGCTGATTTTGAAAAGTCAACATTAACTGCAGTAATTGAAGCCCGCAGCCAGGCAACTAAAATAAAATTAGACGCTAATGATCTGACCCCGGAAAAAATTGCTCAATTTCAAAAAGCGCAGGATCAGTTGAGCGGTTCATTAAGCCGATTATTACTTACGGTTGAACAATATCCTAACCTGAAAGCCATGCTGAAAAAGCGCCTGAGGTAAAATTCTAATTTTTAAAAATTGATTGCAAGCCAGGCATTTTCGGAAAAGGAACAATTGGGCATTAAAGCAGCAATTGCAGAAGCTGAGTTGATGACTTCAGGCGAGATACGCTTGTTTATAGATGATCATTGCAAGAATGCCGACCCGGTTGAAAAAGCTGTTTTGGTATTCAGCCAGCTAAAAATGCATCAGACTGATTTGCGAAATGGCGTACTCATTTATCTTTCGGTTAAGGATCACAAATTTGCGATAATAGGAGATAAAGGAATACATGAAAAAGTGAAGGATGATTTCTGGAATGAAACCAAAGAGCTGATGCTTTCTCATTTCAAAAACAACCTGCTTGCAGATGGACTTATTGCCGGCATTAAAAAGGCTGGTGAGGCATTGGCAGTTCATTTTCCGCGTAAGAGTAATGACAGTAATGAGTTAAGTAACGAAATTGTTTTTGGAAACTAAGCCGGTGCGCACATGAAGTTTTTTTCGACCTTATTTATAAATAACATCAGGCATATAGGTTATGGCGTTTTCAAGCAATTTTTCGTGCTGGTACTGCTTACCTCCGTTTCTATTGCACAGAATTTTCCAGAAAAACCTGATCCGCCACGTTTAGTTAATGATTTTGCAGGTTTGTTCAGCAATGACCAAACAACTATGCTGGAGCTAAAATTAAGAGCCTATAATGACAGCACTTCAACACAAATTGCAATTGTTACTATTTCCGATCTAGATGGTTATCCTGTTGATGATTACACCATAAAGCTGGGTAATAAATGGGGTATTGGCCAGAAAGGTAAAAACAACGGAATACTTGTGCTTATTGCAAAACAAGACCGCAAAGCATTTATTGCTACTGGGTATGGTATGGAAGGCGCATTGAATGACGGAAAACTTGGCACTATTCTGCGCAAGGAAATGATCCCTTACTTTAAACAGGGTGATTATTTCAGTGGGGTTAACGCAGGTGTTGATGCAATGATTGCTGCAGCCGCTGGTGAATATGTGAGTGATGCCAGTGATTATAATGGAGAGAATGAAAATGCATGGCCTTTTATCATTTTCATTTTGTTTTTCATATTCATTATGTTTTTTGTGATTAGAAGTAAGGTACGCTCTGCAAGAAAATATGCTCAGCTAAACAATGTACCTTTCTGGATTGCATGGACAATACTTAATGCTGCGCTTAATCGCAGAAACAGAGGAGGTGGAAGTAGTTGGGGGGGCGGTAGTAGCTGGGGGGGCGGTAGCAGCAGTAGTTTTGGTGGCTTTGGTGGTGGCAGTTTTGGCGGTGGCGGTGCCGGTGGCTCGTGGTAACTATTGTATTCTTACTAAAGTATCTGTTGAACTGTAGTAATCCTTTCAATTTATTAAACGAATTTTCGCTTTGAAAGATAAGCATGCCAGCATAAATAAGCTGCAATGGTTCTATACGGTGACCATTGAAGTGTTATTTGAATAACCTTACTGTGCGACAATTTTGTTTTGTAATTCATTATTTCATGAATTCCTTTTATCAAAGCTATATCGTTAATTGGAAATAAATCCAAGCGGTTTAAACACATCATCAGGTACACATCAACTGTCCAGTTACCAATGCCTTTTACTTTTTTCAACTGGACTCTTATATCTTCATCAGGCAACATGTTTAGTTTCTTTAGTTGAATACTTTTGTTTTGTAATGAAGCAGCAAGATGCCGAACATAAACAATCTTCTGGCGGCTGAAATAACATGCTTTCAATTCTGCATCATTGAGCGACAAAATCTTATTAGGGGTTATAATTCCGATTTTTGATTTTAGCCGAACAAATGCTGCTCGTGCCGATGCCAGCGAAACCTGCTGTTCCAAAATGATATGAATAAGAGTTTCAAAAGTTGGTTTACGATTCCAGAAGGGTGGATAACCGTAATCATCAATTACCTTTTTAAAATAGAGATGTTTGGATGCCAGTATATCGCAAATCGATTGAAAATTACTTGCATTAAATTGTTCAATTTTCATTGAAACAGTATTCAGAACTTAATGCAAACATTCTTCTCTTCGGTAAAAAAATTCAAAGCCTCAAAACCGCCTTCACGTCCCACTCCGCTATTTTTCATACCTCCAAATGGTGTACGTAAATCACGCAGCAGCCAGCAATTAATCCAAATGATTCCACTTTGAACATTAGTCGCCATCCGATGTGCCCTGTTCAAATTGGTAGTCCATATGGTTGCGGCTAAACCATATTGCGTAGCGTTGGCATACATTAATACCTCTTCTTCGGTTTCAAAGGGCATAATGGTTACAACCGGTCCGAAAATTTCCTCAAGGTTTGTTCTGCAATTATAAGTTAACCCTTCAATGATGGTAGGTTCTAAAAAATAGCCATTGGCGCATCTGCCTTCAGGCTTAAGTACATTTCCTCCACATAGAATTTTTCCACCTTCCTGCTTTGCAAGCTCTATGTAACTCAATACTTTTTCGAAATGTGGTTTTGAAACAATGGCTCCAAGAAAATTATTGTCATCATCAGGGTCGCCAACTTTTAATTTTTTTGTGGCCTCAACAAAAGCTGCTTTAAACTTTTCATACAATGGCTTCTCTACAAAAATTCTTGACCCGCATAAGCAAATTTCGCCCTGGTTGCTGAACGATGATTTAATAGAAGTTGCAACAGCATGTTCAAAATCGCAATCGGCAAAAATGATATTTGGATTTTTACCGCCAAGCTCAAGCGACATTTTTTTGAACATAGGCGCAGCAATACTTGCAATTGTTGCTCCAGTTTTGGTTCCACCTGTAAAAGACAAAACCGGAATTTCAGGATGGGCTGAAATGGCTGAGCCCACTTTTGGCCCAAGCCCATGAACTATATTTAGTACTCCCGGTGGCAATCCTGCTTCGATGCAAATTTCAGAAAGCAAGAATGCCGTATATGGTGTAATTTCACTTGGCTTAGCTACTACACAACATCCTGCAGCAAGTGCCGGTGCTATTTTCCATGTAAATAAATACAAAGGCAGGTTCCAGGGCGATATGCAGCCCGCAACACCAACCGGCTGGCGAAGTGTATAATTTAATGCCGTGTTTTCCATGGCATGCGTTTCGGTGTGTTGATGCAAAGCTGCTGTTGCATAATGATGAAAGTTACTGGCAGCACGGGGTATATCTACCTGTTTAGCCAGCCAAACCGGCTTGCCATTGTCCATGCTTTCAGCTTTCGCTAGTCTATCAAGGTTTTCAGTAATCAACTCGGATACTTTTAAAAGTATTGCCGAGCGTTTGTGTACTGATGTAACGCTCCATTTTTTAAATGCCGCAGTGGCAGCTGAAGCAGCGGTATCAATATCGCGTTCATCACTATCAGGAATTAAACCATATACTTCGCCAATTGCAGGATTAACATTATCAAGGTAGGTTTTACCAATTGGTTCAATCAGCTGCCCGTTGATGTAATTAAGAATTTTTATCATGGATTTTTGAATACTATTTTTGGTTAAACCAGGAGCCCGGCTTGTAATTTGTCCAAAAGTAGCTTTTCATCTTTTCACTGCAAACTGAATTAATCCCCACACTGAAATCAGCGTCCACGCTGCTTCAAGAATTATAAAAGGTAAATAGTTAAGCATGATAGATGCCATGCAGGCAATACCTGCACCTGCAATGTTCATTAATATATAGGCGTAACTCTCTTTTGATATTTTATTAATGAGTTGTAAAAAAAATGCAAGCAATAAAATTGCAACACCTATAAAACCAATGATATCAGTTGTTGTCATGTAACATTTATTATAATACTTATACTAAAAAATGTATTAAGCCATTACTAGGAAAGTTGGAATGCTTACACAGGTCTATTCTGCACACGGGTTCGACTCCTCTCACCATGCCCCCGGTTATACACCTTTATCTATAATTAAAGGCAAAGGGTTCTGCCTCCATCAACCGGAAGGTTAATGCCATTAATGTAAGCAGCAGCCGGTGAACATAAAAAAGCAATAGCATTGGCTACTTCTTCCGGCTCGGCAAAGCGGCCAGCCGGAATTTCTGAAAGCATTTCGCGGGTAACATCATTAAATGTTTTACCACTCTTTCGGGCTTTGTCATCTATAATTGCTGTCAGACGTGCAGTAATAGTTGCCCCAGGTAAAACATTATTTACGGTAATTCCATAACGGGCAACTTCACCTGCCAGTGTTTTCGACCAGTTAGCAACAGCAGCGCGCACTGTATTGGAAACTCCTAACCCTTTAATTGGCTGCTTTACTGAAGTTGAAATAACATTTACAATACGCCCAAAGTTGGCTTGCTTCATTCCTTCAATGCAGGACTGAACAAGAATGTGATTGCATATTAAGTGATTATTAAACGCCTGGAAAAAATCATCTGTCTTTGCTGTTAATGCCGGTCCTGCAGGAGGCCCGCCTGTATTATTAACCAATATGTGAAAAACATCTTTTGCCTGTATATGCTTTTCTACCTTCTCTTTAAGGTCAGCAGGGTTGGTATAGTCAGCACAAATAAAATCATGGCGCTGACCCTGGAAGGTATCCAGCTCTTTTATTACTTGTTGTAAAACATTTTCATCTCTTGCAAGCAAAGTAACGTTGCACTCCATTTTTGAAAGTTCAATGGCTGCTGATTTGCCGATACCTTGTGTACTGCCGCAAACTAATGCACGCCTGCCTTTTAAGTTAATATTCATAATCTTGTTTTATGATTCCGGTTTATTATTTAAACAGGTGTGTTTTGAAAATGGAAGCTTAAATTGCGTAACTCTTTTTTCAAAACATTTGTTTTCAAAAATCATTAAAATAAATTTACCCTCATAAACAATCAAACACAAATACTAACATGGATGCGTTAATTAAAAAAGTGTCAGATGCTGCAGGTATAAATTCTGATCAGGCTAAGATTGCTATTGAAACGGTGGCAACTTCATTAAAAGAAAAATTACCTCCATTTATGCATACACAAATTGATACACTTGTTAATGACGGGACTTTAACGGACGCCATGAAAAAACAAATGCACGAGTTTACTGACCGTACTGAAGCCGTTATAGATGAAATGAAAAAACGCGCAACAGAAGTAAGCAATGAAATGAAAGCAAAATTTGACGAATTATTTAAAAAGTGAAATTCTAAAACCAAGGTTAGCAGCAGCATTCTGATTAGTTACTCCTGTTAATCATAACTTTAAATTCAAAGCAAAATATGACAGCAGCTCCTTTTAGTCTTAAACAGTGGATTGACGATCATCGTCATTTACTAAAACCTCCGGTAGGCAACCAAATGGTTTACCGCGATAATAAAGACTTCATAGTGATGGTAGTTGGCGGACCCAACTCACGTAAAGATTATCACTATGAAGATGGTGAAGAATTATTTTATCAATTGGAAGGCGATATAACAGTTAAAACCATACAGGAAGGCAAGAATGTGGATGTAAAAATTAAAGAAGGTGAAATGTTTTTGCTACCCCCTCATATCCCACATTCTCCTCAACGACCGGCAGGAACTATAGGTTTGGTAATTGAGCGCAACAGAACTGAAAAAGAAATTGACAGCTGCCTTTGGTTTTGTGAAAACTGTGCCAATAAACTGCATGAAGCACAGTTTCACCTTAAAGATATTGTAACGCAGTTGCCAATAGTAATGGATGCATTTTATGCCGACCTTAATCTGCGCACCTGTAAAAAATGCGGCACTGTAATGGAACCTCCACCAAAATTGTAACTTGCCGGTAATTAATGCAGCGGTTTGTTATTGATTAGTCTTTGCAAGACCTTCAGCTTAATCTTGCTTCCGCAGAATCAGTCACTACTACATATGTAATTGTTGTTACAATAGCCTATTGCATATTACTTTCAGGCTGCAAATATGTTTGTTGCTTCATAATTTCTTGTCTTTTCAAACTATGCTTTGGGTAACTTACTCACTTTCTTTTCTACATTTGAAATATTGTTAAATGTCTTCTGTGGCCGAATCATACAATAGGAACTACTATCGATTATTAATTATTGCATTGCTGTTTTTCGCTTGCGGTGCGGGTTATGAATATTATTACATAAGCAAACTTAACAACTGGAAAAAAACTGTAGAGCGGGTTCAGCAAAGTATTACCGAGAAGAATAACTTAATTAATTCCAACCTCGATCAGCTTAAAGATGAATTAATAAAAGCAGGCAATGATAAAGTGGCTTTTAACCGGATTATAAGAAAATTCCGGCCGCCATCAGATGATGTTACTGTTTTTATTTATGATGACCAGGAACTTAAATACTGGAGTGATAATACCATTGAATTGAAAGCCACTGATAAACCTAATATCGGCAATGAGGAAATGAGCTATTTCAATTCTGCCTACTATGAGTTTTTTAATCGCAGTGCCGGCAAGTATAAAATAAGGGCTTTACTCTTTTTAAAGCGAAGCAACAACAAGTTCGAGAATAATTATGTACAGAATAATTTTAACAGTGCATTTAAGTTATCCAATAATGTTTTGTTTGGTTCAAAACCAACCAATACTCAAAACAATGTAGTTTATAACACCAAAAAAAAAGTGCTTTTCTACCTGGTGTTTGCTCGCGATACCAAAAAGCCTGTTCCGTTTTTACTCCCCTTTATTTATTTAACTGGCATAGTAATAATGCTGATGTGGCTTTATACCTATGTACTGTATTATTCAAAATACGAACCGGTATGGTCGCTATTACTTATGCTCCTTGCAGGTGCAGTGCATATTTTAATGATAACATATCGCCTGCCCAATGGCTTGTTTGAACTTAACCTGTTTTCACCTGCGCTCTATGCAAGTTCTAAATTGCTTTACTCGCTTGGACATTTATTACTTGCCACTTTACTAATTGCCTTTTATGCCGCATGTATATTCTCCTATATTAAACGTGTAACACCAGTTATACGAATTCATAAAAGCAGTAAGTGGATACAATTGCTCCCGTTAGTTGCTTTTTTATCCATACTTTTTTTTGCTGCATTTTTGGTTTCGCTCATAAGTGGTTTGGTACTCAACTCAAAAATTTCGTTTGCTGTTGATAATGTACTCAATTTATCACGATACAGTTTTGCAGGGCTTTCCATTGTGTTTATACTAATGTTTTCGCTTTACCTGCTTTGCGATGCTGCTTTGAATTTTTTAATGCATGCCAGTTACAAAGTAACAAGCCTGGTAGTTTCGTTTGTTGTAGCCCAGGTAATTTTTTTCATGGTATATTACCCGTTACGCCATATTGAATTCTTTGCAAATTTTAACTGGATGTTCCATCTTGTTACGCTTGCTCTTATTTTTGTAGTAATACTTATTATACTTGTTTCGCGCAACAAGTACTCCTTCTATCGCTCCATATGGCTGGTTCTTGGCTTTTCCGCTTACTCTGCAATCATTTTGCAATACCTCACCTTAAAAAAGGAGGAACAGCAGCGTATTGCATTTGCAGATAAAATTGAAACCGAAGGTGATTTACTTGCCGAGTTTTTACTGGAAGATATTTTTCAACGTTTAACTTTTGATAAGATCATTAATGCGTATTTATGTAATGATAATATTGAACTGACAGGGAATCGTTCACTGCAAAAGACTGTTGTGGACCGTATGATGCAAAACTACTTTACGGGCTACTGGTCAGATTACAATATTCAAATCAGTATTTTTAATCAGCATGGTTATGCTTTGGGTAATCCTAATGATAGCATACACACCCTTGCTGCTTTCCGAAAAATTATCAGTGATGGCAGTAAAGCTACATCAACACCCGGTCTGTATTCACTAAAAAATCTTTCTGGGATTACCTCTTATGCCGGTATCGTTGACATACGCGATACGGATAGTTTAAATACGGTTGCAGGAACCATTATTATTGAGCTTAACTCCAAACTCACCAAAAATGAACTGGGCTACCCCGGTCTCTTAATCAGTCAGAAACAAGCCCGGCAGATTGAAGGAGAAACCTATTCATATGCAGTATACAAAAACAATACACTGGTAAGCCAAAGCGGAACTTTCAGCTATAATACAGGCAGCAATTATTATACGCAGCTTGCAGGTACTCCTGGCGATCATTTTTTTAATCTGAATAAAGTATCTTACTTAATAAGGCTGCAGCCTAACGGTGATGTGCTGGTGGTAACCAAACCACTTTCTGATTTCCAGGTGTTTCTTACCATCTTCATTTATATTTTCACGCTATTCTTTCTGTGGTTTACATTTTTCTTTATTGCCTTTAAACTTACTACCAACTCTTTTAAATTCCAGTTCGATTTTAAAACACGAATTCAGTTAACCGTTACTGCTGTAATCATTATAATAATGTTTACCATCGGCTCGGTAACTATTTATAATATAATTGATAATTATAACAACCTGCAGGATCAGAAGCTGATTGAAAAACTAAGTTCAGTTTTACTGGTTATTGAAAACGAAACAAGGTATGAACCCCTTACAACCCGGTCTATCGAATCGGATTTGAGTTATAAATTTTCTGAGCTTAGTGATGCGCTCAATTGCGATTTCAATATTTATGATGACAAGGGATTTCTGATGTACACAACACAGCCGCGTGTATTCGAGTTAGGTTTGCTTGCACCTACAATTAACCGAACGGCATTAAATGAATTGATATACCAGCAGAAAATAAATTTTGTACAGCAGGAAAAAATCGGAACCCTTTCATATAGTGCGGCTTATCAGCCTATTCGTAACATACGAAACAAATCGGCATCTTACCTTAACCTGCCTTATTTCAGAAATGAAGACGATCTTAATAAAGAAATTTCGGCCATCCTGGTAACGCTCATCAATATTTACATACCCGTTTTTTTTATAAGTCTTGTGCTGATGCTGGTATTGTCGAAGCGGCTTGCAAGTCCGCTTGAATTAATTCAGAACAGTTTGTCAAAAGTGCGGCTCGATAAAACCAATCAGCGTATTGAATGGCAACGAAAAGATGAAATAGGTGCATTGGTTTCGGAATATAACAGAATGGTTGGTGAACTGGAACGCAGTGCTGAAAAACTTGCCCAAAGTGAGCGCGAATCGGCTTGGCGGGAAATGGCAAGGCAGGTGGCTCATGAAATTAAAAACCCGCTTACACCAATGAAGCTCAGTTTACAGCACATGTTACGCTCAATAGATCATAACCAGCCTGATGTTGAACAAAAAGTAAAACGTTTCTCAGAAAACCTGATGGAACAAATTGATACGCTAAGCAACATTGCTACAGAGTTCAGCAATTTTGCCAAGATGCCAAAAGCCAATAATGCAGTTATTAGCCTGCAGGCTGTATTGCGCAATTCAACTGAGCTTTACGGTGTTGAAAAGAACATCAGCATATTCTTTACCCCTTCTGCTGACGAAATGCTTGTTTATGCAGATAAAAATCAATTGCTGCGGGTGTTCAGCAACCTGCTAAAAAATGCCATACAGGCCATTCCGCAAAACCGGGAAGGCATTATAAGGGTAAGCATTAGTGAAGATGAAAATGCCTATACTGTAAATGTTATTGATAACGGATCAGGAATAAGGGAAGAGCAACGCGACAGGATATTTAATCCCAATTTTACAACCAAAACAACCGGCATGGGCCTCGGGCTTGCTATGGCTAAACAAATAATAGAAACTGCAGACGGTCGCATTTGGTTTGAAACAGAAGTAAATGCAGGTACCACTTTCTACGTAAGACTTCCAAAATATAAGAAGCAATAAAGATTCTTATATATTCGCGGCCGTGTGAAATGGTTTGAGCTTTTCAGTTAATGGTTTGCAACTGGGGTTTGGCTTCCCCGCAATCAACTGGCAAGATTCAAACATTAATCCAAAAATGAATTGACTCGACCGATACGAATATTAATAGCAAAAGTCGGCCTTGATGGACACGACCGCGGAGCAAAAGTAATTGCTTCATTTTTACGCGATGCCGGAATGGAAGTTATTTATACCGGCCTGCGACAGACCCCTGAAATGGTTGTTAATGCTGCCATACAGGAAGATGTTGATGTAATTGGAGTGAGCATTCTTTCAGGAGCTCATATGACTGTTTTTCCTAAGATTATGCAGTTGCTCCACGAAAAAAATGTACATGATATTTTGGTTACAGGTGGTGGCATTATTCCCGAATCGGATATGGAGAAATTGCATCAATTGGGTGTTGGCAAGCTATTCCCACCGGGAACCGATACCCATCAGATTGTGGCTTACATTAAAGAATGGGTTGAAAAAAACAGAAAATTATAAACGATAAATATGCAGAACGAATTAAGTAATACAAAGCAACAGAACGAAAGCACTACAGAAATGAATTATCAGAACATCATCACATCAATAGAAAATGGCGTACTAACCATCACTATCAATCGTCCCGACAAACTCAATGCTCTTAATCAGCAAACTATTTCAGAGCTTGGTCATGCCATTACCGATGCACAAAGCGATGAAGAAATAAGAGTTGTAATATTAACCGGTGCAGGCGAAAAAGCCTTTGTTGCCGGTGCAGATATAACAGAGTTTTCAGGTCTTGACATAAAACAAGGATCACAACTAGCTCGTGCCGGACATGAAGTTTTTGATATGTTCGAAAACAGCAGCAAGCCTGTTATAGCAGCAGTAAATGGATTTGCCTTAGGCGGAGGCTGCGAATTAGCTATGGCCTGCCACATGCGTATAGCAAGTGAAACTGCAAAGTTCGGCCAGCCTGAAGTAAAATTGGGATTAATACCCGGCTATGGTGGTACACAACGATTGGTGCGCTACATTGGCAAAGCAAAAGCCATTGAACTATTAATTACTGCCGATATGATGAGTGCGGCTGATGCTTTATCATGGGGTCTTGTAAATTATGTTGTTCCTGCATCGGAGCTTTTAAATAAATGCAAAGAGGTTGCATCAAAAATAATTCAACAGGCACCACTGGCTGTTGCAGCTTGCATTAGCTGTGCAAATGTGGCTAACGACAATACCCGCCAGGGCTTTAATAAAGAAATTGACGAGTTTGGAAAGTGTTTTGCCACTGCTGATATGAAAGAAGGCACTACTGCATTCCTGGAAAAACGTAAGGCAGTATTTACTGGTCGATAATTGCTTTAGTGATTCTTTAGGTTCTTGTTTCTGAAAAATGAAAAAGCATATTCAGATTGTAGTTACGGGTTTGGTGCAGGGTGTTTTTTATCGAAAGCATACCCTGCTAAAGGCTGCAGAATTAAACTTAACCGGTTATGTAAAAAATCGGAACGATGGTTCAGTTATTATTGAAGCCGTGGGTGATGATGATGTGCTTAGTATTTTTGTTGATTGGTGTTATACTGGCTCACCACAGTCTAAAGTTGAAAACGTAACCGTTACTGAGTTGAATAAACCGGAATTTTTTAGCGATTTTGAAATGCGTTAAAACTATTTTGAAGTTAACTGGATTCATCGCGTGCTTGTAACGCAGTATGATGTTGTATAAACTTTGATTGTTTGACTTCAAAAGAATTAAGACACACTGATTAACTTCCGATAAAATTTTTAGCATTGCAATATGCTTACCATCGACATTCACACCCATATAATTCCTGAACAAATGCCTGACTGGGCAAATCGTTTCGGCTATGGTGGATTTATCCGTCTTGATCATCATAAACCGTGTTGTGCCCGAATGATGATTGGTGATAAATTTTTCAGGGAAATTGAAGACAATTGCTGGAGTGCTGAAAAACGCATGCATGAATGCGATCATCATGGAGTGCATGTGCAAGTGCTAAGCACCATACCTGTAATGTTTAGTTATTGGGCTGAGGCAAAGCATTGCATTGAAGTCTCCAGGTTTCTGAATGATCATATTGCAGAAATAGTTCAACACCATCCAAAGCGTTTTATCGGGTTAGGTACTATTCCTTTGCAAGACCCCCAAATGGCCATTGAAGAATTACAACGATGCATGAGCATTGGTTTACGCGGTATTCAAATTGGCTCGCATGTTAACGACTGGAATTTAAATGCTGCAGAATTGTTTCCTGTTTTTGAAGAAGCACAAAAATTAAACGCAGCCATATTTGTTCATCCGTGGGAAATGATGGGGCAGGAAAAAATGCAGCGATACTGGCTTCCATGGTTAGTAGGCATGCCTGCTGAAACATCGCTTGCCATTTGTTCAATGATTTTTGGCGGTGTATTTGAGCGGCTGCCTAATCTAAAAGTTGCTTTTGCACATGGCGGAGGAAGTTTTCCTTCAACCATTGGTCGTATACAACATGGTTTTGATTGCCGCCCTGATTTGGTTGCAATTGATAATCCATTCCCTCCCAAAAAATATATCGGAAAATTTTACCTCGATAGTTTAGTGCATGATGAACGTATGCTTCGCTATTTAGTTGATGTTTTTGGAGCTAATAAAATTGCATTGGGCAGTGATTATCCTTTTCCGCTTGGCGAAAATGTTCCCGGCAGCTTAATTAAATCAACCAGCTTTGATCATGAAACTAAGAATTGGCTGTTGAACCAATCTGCATTAGATTGGTTGAGTTTAGAAAACAAATTATTTGTCTGATTTATTGCCGGTTTACGATAAATGATTTTGCAATGTTCTTACGTTCACTTTTCAGATTGCAAATGTAGGAGCCGTTGGCGATATCATTAAGATCACAGGCTATTCGATTTACGCCTTTAGTAACTTCTGTGTTAAACGATTTAACCATTTTACCATTAGTGCTGTATATGCTTACAGTGATACTGCCTTGTATTTTACTTTCATAATTGAGATTGAGCACATCATTTATAATGTTAGGATTAATTACTAATGCAGCTGATGATGTATTATTTGCAGAATTAATTCCTGATGTAACAGTGAGAGTAACGTCATCAACCTGGGCTGTTGTACCAATGTGAGTTGCACCGGCAGGATTATTAATTATAAAAGTAACATTAATCGAATCAGCGCTTGTTGCACCTGTTAAATTCAATACAGGCAAAGATGCCTGGGTATATGCAGCCGCAGAATTGAGTTGAATGCTTCCAAGTCCTATCATGTTGCCACCTCCATAAACAAAAACAACGGCTGATAACTGGTCGCCACCAAGCGTTGTCATTTTATACCAGAAGTCAACACTGCCCGGAACGTAATTAATAGGTGTTGTTAAACCATTCACATCACCTGTATAAAGTGACGAACCATAAGGATTGCCTGAAATGTCCACCACGTTTAGCTTAGCGCAATAGCTGCCTGAATGTGCATCATTGCTTTGCTCCAGGATGTTATAACCGGGAATCAGGGCAGCGAACCAGCCATCCGGTAATCCAGCATTCCAGGTTTCGAAACTATTGTTGGGTAACTGGCCATAAGAAAATCTGAAGCAAATTAAAATGGCGGAAATGATTAAGTAAATCTTTTTCATGGCTATTGAGTTTTGGCTTGATTGATAATAAATGGTAATTGTAAAAATACAAATTATTATATGTTGAAAAAACAGATGTGTAAGTTTTACAACAGAATACAATAAACTGCCTCTGTACTATCTCAAAAATGGTGAATCATGGTTTAATTTGTCAAACAATTATATATTTATAATCTATATTGTCCTTTACCTCATTCGATTTATCAATTATTCTGCCTCAATATAATCGGATTAATTCAACCTGTTATGCATTTTAAAGTATTTGGTTATACAATTATTTTAGCTGTAGTCGTTTTCTTCACTCCGGTTAAAGCTGAATTAATTGACACAGACAGCCTCCTCACCATTATCAATTCTTTGAATAATGATACCGGCAGGGTGAATACATTAAATGTACTTGGAAAAGGACTAATTGATAAAATGGATTATGACAAGGGTCTGATCTATTCAAGAGAAGCAAAGAAACTGGCTGAAAAATTAAATTATAAAAAAGGCATGGCACAAGCCTTAACCAACGAAGGAATTATCCTCAGCAAAAAAAAACAATACCGGGATGCAATTGAATTGCATAAACAAGCTCTGAAAATAAGTAATGATTTAAAGGATGATTACGGAATAAGGTACAGTAATTATTACATAGGCGCTTGTTATCAATGGCTGAATTTATATAAAGAAGCATCGGAATTATTTTTTAAAAGCACCAAACTTGCCGAAGCTGCTAACGATAGCTTTTTACTATACAAATCGCTCAGCAGTACTGCTTACCTATTACAGTTTATGGGAAACTATAACGAATCTATTTCATATGAGAAAAAATCACTTCAATATATTAACGATTCACACAAAGGAGATTATTGTATTGGCCAGATTTTCATGGCTGATTATTTTGCATTAAATGGCCAGCCCGATGAAGCTGATAGTGTTTTAGTGATTGCACTTGGGATAGCGCAAGAACTGAACAGTCCTTATCACCTGAGCTACTATTACAACATAAAAAGTGAAATTGATGCACAGCGTGGAAATTTAGGCCAGGCAATACTTGATTTAAAAAATTCAAATAAGTATGAAATGATGATGCCGGCATCAGCTAACCTGCCTTATAACTATGCCAACATCGCAAACTTTATTTTAAAGTGCGACAATAATCAACTTCAAATTGCAGGTATTCCAAAACACAAAAAATTTGATGAATCGATTAGCTATGCCCTAAAATCACTTGACATAACTATTCCTGCCGGAATTATTTACATTACTTCTTCTAACTATTATCACTTAAGTGTCGCTTATAAAAGCAAAGCTGATTTTGAAAAGGCGCTGAAGTATTATGAATTGCACAGAACAATTCATGATTCCCTGTTCCAGGTTAAAAACATGGAAACGATTCAGGAACTAAAGTTAAAGTATGAGAGTGAAAAAAAAGAACAGAAAATCAGTTTGCTCGAAAACGAAAATAAAATCAAATCGCTGGCAGAACAAAGTCAAAAACAGAGAACAAATTTCGCATTAGCCGGTATTGTAATTTTAGTTGTTACAGGATTTTATGTTTACACATTATACAGGAATCGAAAAAAATTGTCAGAACAACTGCGTAACTCATATAGTGAATTGAAGCAAATGCAGGAACAATTGATTACGATTGAAAAAGAAAAGGAAGCAGAAAACACCCGTCTTGCAATTTCACGCGATTTACATGATGACCTTGGCGCAACCTTAAGCAGCATTTCTGTTTTCAGTGCCGCTGCAAAACAACGGCTTAATGATAATAATACAGAACAGGTATATAGAATGCTTGATCAAATCAGCAATGATGCACAGGAAATGGCCACAAGTGTAAGTGAAAGAGTATGGATGATGAAACCACAAAAAATAACCCTCGAAAACCTGGTTGAACATCTTCAGCTTTTTGCATCAAGTGTTTTAACTGCTAAAAATATTTCTTTCCAATTCAATTGTGATGAGAAAATTAAAAACAAGACGCTTAGTTCTGAACAACGAAAAAATATTTACCTGATTTTTAAAGAAGCTATTAATAATGCTGCCAAGTATTCTCAGGGAAATAATGTTGAATTTAATGCTACTGCTGATAATGATAAGTTGTCCATTGTTCTTTCTGATAACGGAATCGGATTAAATGATAATAGTACCGGTGCAGGTTATAGTGAAGAGGGAAACGGATTAGAAAACATGAAGGAACGTGCAAAGGAAATTAATGCATCCTTAAACATTATTTCATCACAGGGAAAGGGAACGGTTATAAATTTATTATGCCCCCTCCCCACAATTGAGGATAAAATAATTGAATAACGAATTTCATATTTGTGCTGTAAAAACAATAAATAAGATATGCCTATTCGTGTTACCATATTTGAAGACAATAAAAAATACCGGGAATCACTGTCTGTATTAATTGACGGTTCTCCGGGCTTTACCCTGGCAGGCGCATATCCCGATGCTAATGATGCAGTAACTAAAATAGCTGAAAGCCAACCTGATGTTCTATTAATGGATATAGAAATGCCTGGCACCAGTGGCATAAAGGCATTAGTGGATATTAAAAAACATTTCCCCAAGTTGAATGTATTAATGGAAACCATTTTTGAAGATGATGATAAAATCTTTGATTCCATTTGTAACGGAGCCTCAGGTTATGTATTAAAAAACACTCCCCCTGCGCGAATACTTGATGCAATAGTTGAAACCTACCAGGGTGGAGCACCCATGAGCCCGGTAATTGCAAAAAAAGTTTTACAGTTAGTCCAAAGGCAAAATCAAAACCCCGAACCAAAACCAACCGAAAATTTTGATCTCACTCCGCGTGAAACACAAATACTTTTACTTATGGTACGTGGCATGAGTTATAAGATGATTGCTGCAGAGTGCGAAATAACTTTTGAAACTGTGCGCACTCACATTAAAAGTATTTATGAAAAGCTTCATGTAGCTACTATGACTGAAGCAGTAGCCAAAGCAATTAAGAGCAACATTGCATAGATTTATTTCCTGCGTCACAGACCATGGAACAAAATCGTCATTGCAAGGCACGAAGCAATCCTTTTCCATAAGAATCGTATTCGCCATGATGAAAGATTGCTTCGTGCCTCGCAATGACGGTACTCTGATAATTTCATTATTCCTTTCAATTAACATAGCCTCCCCATAAATGGGGATTGTAGCGCGAAGGCTGCACCCACATCTTTGTTTCATCATAATTTAAGAAGCCATACATGCCAATTTTATACTGCTTCAATCTTAAAATTTTAGACAAACTAATATTTACTATCAAATTTCAAACAAATGAAAAATGTATTTAAAAAAATTTCAGTCCTGGGCATTGCTATGCTCGTATTAACAGCTGGTTCACAGGCACAATGGACACGTAATGCAGCAACCTTGCAAACTTATTTAACCAACACCGGTGATAATGTTGGCATTGGTACTACTAATCCGCAATTCAAGCTGGATATACAAAACAATGGTCCCGCTTCGATGTCATTTAAGTCATCAAATGATAACTCCAATCTTATTATTGACAGAGGTAACTCATCCAGCACTGCAGGTGTAAATTACCGCACAGCCGGAACTCCTTATTGGCAAACAGGAAACATTGGTACAGATAATTTTGCTATCAGGAATGTTTCACTTGGCGCACCTGCCATTTCTTGCAATTTTGCAACTAACAATGTGGGAATTGGCACAACAGCGCCAGGTTCACGATTAGATGTTAGGGACGCAGTCAGTGTAACAAATGGAGGACATGCTGTAGCCGTGTTTGGTGATGTAAATGGAACCGGAGGGGGAATTGCTAACGGATGGTATGCCAATGGTACAGCAGTAACTGGAGGATGGATGCGTTCATTAAACAATTTCCCATTATTTATCGGAACTAAGGGAACTACGCAAGCATTGACAATATTAGATAATGGCAATACAGGAGTCGGAACAACCGCACCTGCCAGAAAATTACATGTGTTTACCGGTGCCTCTGGAGTTACTCCTATGACCAATGCAGGTATCGTACTTGAAGGCAGTTCACAAATTTTTCTGAATCTACTGGTACCAAATGGATTTGAAACAGGTGTTGGCTTTGGCAATCCAGGCAGTAATACCGATGCAGGAATTTACTATAACGGTATTGGTGCTAATAAGCTTGACCTCAGAACCGGTGGAAATGTTTCGCGCATGACCATTGATGGAACTGGCAATGTTGGAATAGGTGTAACGGCTCCTGCACATAAACTGGATGTATGCGGAACGATTCGTGCAAAAGAAGTACGCATTGAAACCGGCTGGTGCGATTATGTATTTGCAGATGATTATAAGCTCAGGACGATTGAAGATGTTGAGGCATTTATAAATGATCATAAACACTTGCCGGGCATTGCTCCTGCATCAGAAGTGGAAGCAGAAGGAATGAAAGTAGGCGAAATGAGCAAAGCCATGATGGAAAAAATTGAAGAACTTACCCTGTACCTGATTGACCAGCACAACCAGATAAAAGAACTGAAAAAACAAAATCAGTTACAACAGCAGCAACTTGACAGTCTAAAAAAATAAGGAGGCAACCATGAATCATTTAATGAAAATCAGAAACTGTTTGATAGCAGCCTTCACAGCATTTATAGTAGAGGCAGGCATTGCGCAGGATTACATTCCTTATCATTATGAACAGGTAAGCGAAACATTGGGCCCGATAGACGGCAACAGTTCAATGCCTGCAGGCTTAATAAGAAACGCGCTGCCGGATGACATGCGGAACTATGTGGTAATATCAAAGGTGATTACCGTTAGCGGTAGTGCAGCATGGTTCAGGCTCCATTTTAACAACGTAAATCTTGGACAGCATAGCTTTATAACCATTACGTCATTGGCCGATGGAGGCATGCAAAAACTAAACAGCAATACCATTGAAACATGGGGATTTGGGTCGGCTTTGTTCAACGGCACACAGGTTCAAATAAAATTGTATGCAGCGCCAAATGATCAGAATGTTTTTATCAATATCAATCAATTGTTGGTTGGCGATGTGCTTAATAATTCTCCAGAATCACAATGCGGCCCGCAAGATAACAGGGTTGCAACCACTGACGGTGCGGCAGGAAGATTAATGCCTGTCGGATGCACGGGCTGGCTGATACCTAACGGAAACTTTCTCACTGCAGGACATTGTTGCGCTACTTTAACATCAATTAATATCATCGAATTTAATGTACCGGCAAGCAATTCAAACGGCACTACAGTTGCTGCCGACCCTGATGATCAGTATCCCGTTATTGATGCATCTGTAACCAATCAGAATGCAGGTGTGGGCGATGACTGGTGCGTTTTTTCAGTGGGTGTAAATTCCAACACAGGTAAAACACCTGTAGAAAAAAACGGTGTTATTGGTGTCCTTGATTATTCATTCTTTCGTGTAACACATGATAACATTCCGGTTACTGCTCGGGTTACAGGTTATGGTACTGATAATGTTCCACCCGGATCAGGCGGAGGAAACAATTCATCCAGTCAGACCGAACAAACACATTCAGGACCCTTTGTTGGTGAAACCACCACATCAGCCAATGATATTTCATTGGGTTATACGATAGATACGGAAGGGGGAAATTCAGGCAGTCCTGTGTTTATTGACGGAACACGAAATGCTATCGGAATACATACAAATGGTGGTTGCAATACAAGCGGAACTCCGGGAAATAACAGTGGCACCAGTTTTGAAGCTGATGATACTGAGAATGCAATTGTAAATTCAACAGCAGCCATTAATAAATATGTTGACGAAAACCATCCCACTACTTCAGCTGCCACAGGAACTGTTTTTCGTCCATACAAAACTGTGAATGCAGGAATAACTGCTATTGCAGCAGGAGATGTTCTCAATATTGCCGAAGGCAGCTATGCCGAAACTGTTGTTACCAGCAAAACACAAGTATGGAGAGCCCCGGTTGGCTTGGCTATTATTGGTCCGAATGCTCCTGCTACTCCTGCTATGACTAATAGTGCATCAGCAAAAAATACAGGAAAAAATACACCTTATGAAGAAGTAATTATTAATGCTATACCCAATCCGGCAAGTGATTTTTGCTATGTTGAATTGAAATTGCAAACTAAAGCGCCTGTAAGTATTTTCTTAAATAACCTGGTCGGTCAAACAGTTATAACTTTAACAGAGGGTTATTTGAAAATGACTAATCAGAAAATTAAGGTTGACATGAGCAACCTGAAAGAAGGTGTGTATATGCTTATTGTTAGATCAGGTGATAAAGAGTATGTAAAAAAGATTGTAAAAATATAGAGAAAGATATAAATGAGACTGCCGCCCATTTAACTGGCAGCCTCATTTATTTAGTTCCTCAACCAATCTATGCTTCCAAAAAAAGTTATTTTTGAATGGTGCAATTTTTTAGTCCGACATTTCTAACACACCAAAGTAATAATAGCCGGTCTAACCATTCATCTCATTAAATTTTTTACCAAAATTTTAAAACCATTACAAAATGAAAAAGAATCTGACTAATTTACTAATCTTAACAATGCTTTACAGCGCACTTTCGTTTTTCAGTATCAGCTTAAATGCGCAGTACAATTATTTTGCAGGCACAAGTGCCGGGAGCGGCAATAATTCTTGGTATTCAACAGCCGTTGGTTATGAAGCGCTCTCATCTTCTAATACAGGCATCAGTAATATTGGCATTGGCTATCATGCGTTAAGAGCCAATTCTTCAGGCTATCATAATTGTGGTATTGGCAATGGCGCTTTGGAACAAAATACTACAGGTAATGGAAATACTGCCGTAGGTATAGTTTGCCTGATTCAAAACACAACAGGTAATGAAAATACCGGTGTAGGTCATTTCTGTCTTTGGTCAAACAACGGAGGATATTTTAATACCGCTGTAGGCTCCAATGCTATGAAGAACAATACCACGGGTTTCAACAACACAGTCAGTGGATATAAATGCCTTTTTTCGAATGTTTCAGGTTATGAAAATTGCGTATTCGGACATTTTGCTTCATACACTTCAACACAAGGTGCTCATAATAATGCATTTGGAGCTTATTCACTTTACAATAACACAGGTGAAAACAATTGCGCTTTCGGTACTTACTCCTTACAAGGCAATAGCACGGGCTATGCTAATTCAGCTTTTGGCCACCAGGCTTTGACAGGAAATACTACAGGATACCAAAATGTAGGAATTGGTGATTATGCCAATGATCAAAATACTACCGGTTCAAATAACACCAGTGTAGGAAGCAATGCACTTCACCTGAATAACGGTGGAAGCAACAATGTATGCGTTGGGCAAAAGGCAGGCAGCACCAGGGCATTGTACAATAAATGTACGTTTATAGGCGCTACCTCTGATGCAACCGCTAATAATTATACCAATGCAACAGCTTTAGGTTATGGAGCTAAAGTAAGCGGAAGTAATAAAGTAAGAATAGGCAATACAGCAGTCACTTCTATCGGAGGACAAGTTGGCTGGACAACGGTTTCTGATTTGCGATTGAAAGAAAACATAAAAGACAGCAAACTGGGTTTAGATTTTATTTTGAACCTGCATCCGGTTACTTATAACTACAAAGACGAAAATCAACGTGGAAGTCTTTACACAGGATTAATTGCGCAGGAAGTGGATGCGGCTGCAAAAGAAGAAGGAATTGAATTTAGTGGTGTAGATAAGAATGGCGAATACTGGGGAATACGATATGCAGAGTTAACTGTGCCTTTAATTAAAGGAATGCAGGAACAACATTTATTAATTGAACAGCAACAAAGTGAAATCGCTGAATTAAAAAATGAAATTAACGATTTGAAGGAATGTGTTTACATGCTTTGCAACACATCATCAAAAATAAATCATGATGGAATTTCACCACAACTTTCAATCGTTCCCAATCCGGCAAATGATGTTGCAACTATTTCCATTTCATCAAATGATAAAATGCAAAAGTTAGTTGTAAAAATTATAGATGCATCAGGAAAAATTATTCGTACTTATAATTCAGAAACTGTTTCATCATCGTTTGAAATCAATACATTAACTTTTAGCAAAGGCACTTATTTGGTGCAAATGTTTAACCAGAGTGAAATAATCAAAACCGAAAAATTAATTGTTCAATAAAACTTATAAACTCAAATTGCAATGAAAAAAAATCTCATTTCACTAATACTGTTCACAGTATGGACCATAGGAAATACCTCTGCACAAAACTATTTTGCAGGAACAGGCGCAGGAACAGGAAATACTGGTTCGGGTGTAACAGGTGTTGGAGTGAATGCACTTCATTCAAGCAACTCAGGATTATTTAATTCTGCATTTGGTTATGCCGCTTTGTATGCTAATACCAGTGGCAGCGATAATTCAGCTTTAGGTTATTTTGCCCTTTCGGGAAATACAACAGGTACTAAAAATGTTGCGTTTGGTAATTATGCATTAGCATCCAATTCAACCGGGTCTCAAAATGTTGCTGTAGGATATCAAACTCTAAACACTGCATCAACAACCTACGGAAATACAGCTGTTGGTTATTATGCACTTAAAAGTAACACCACTTCGAATTATAACTCTGCTTTTGGTCACCGCTCATTATCTAATAATACAATAGGAAATTCTAATACTGCTTTTGGTGCTGGCACGCTGACAACTAATATTGATGGGTCATATAATTCTGCCTTTGGACTAAATGCACTTTATTATAATACAACAGGTTGGTTTAATTGTGCCTTCGGGCATTATTCGTTAAGTGGAAACATAATTGGAGAATCCAATTGCGCATTCGGATCTCATTCATTGGCTGAGAATGACAGCGGAAATCAAAATTGTGCAGTTGGAGTCAATGCTTTACGTCTTAATAAAAAAGGAAATCAAAATTGTGCGTTTGGTTATTACTCAATAGGGAATAATACTTCCGGTTCGGGTAATTCTGCTTTTGGTTTTTACACTCTAATATCTAACCAATCAGGATATGGCAATACAGCAATGGGTGATTCTGCGTTGCGTTCAAACACTACAGGATTTTTAAATGTTGCTCAGGGGCGCAGCGCATTATACAATAACACAACAGGAAGTAATAATGTCGCAATAGGATATAATGCAGGTGCCCTTAAATCCATTTATAACAAATGCACCTTTGTAGGTGCTAATGCAGATGCAACTGCAAGTAATTATACCAATGCAACTGCTTTAGGTTATGGAGCTAAAGTAAGCGGAAGTAATAAAGTAAGAATAGGCAATACAGCAGTCACTTCTATCGGAGGACAAGTTGGCTGGACCACACTTTCTGATTTGCGTTTGAAAGTAAATATTAGTGAAAGCAAATTGGGTTTAGATTTTATTTTGAATCTGCATCCAGTTACATACAACTACAATGAAGAAGGACAACACGATATTCTTTACACCGGATTGATTGCACAAGAGGTAGATGAAGCAGCAAAAAAACTTGGAATTGAATACAGTGGTGTGGATAAGAATGGTGAGTATTGGGGAATTCGTTATGGGGATTTAACTGTGCCATTGATTAAAGCCATACAACAATTGAATGAAGAATTAAAAATCAAAAATCAAAAATTAGAACGTGAAATAGCTGCTATCAAAGAAGTTTTATCTGATGAACAATTAAGGAAATTGAATTCAACACAATGCTTCGAAAATAAATTGGAGCAGAATCAGCCAAATCCGTTCAACAAGCAGACTATCATCAACTATCAGCTGAAGAGTGATGACTCAAATGCAAAAATCATCATCCGCGATTTGAACGGCAATTGGGTTAAACAAATGAATATTGCACAAAGCGGCAATGGCCAGGTTACTATTAATGCTAACGAACTTGTTCAGGGAACTTATACCTATACATTGGAGGTTAATGGAATAAGTGTTGATACTAAGTTAATGGTGCTGGTTAAATAAGCCTATTACTATAAAACGCTGAAAGAATAAGCTGGTGGAAATAAATTTCACCGGCTTTTTTGGATTTATCAAAGGTTGGCTTATATTTATATTTTGATTAACAAACCATTTTAAGCCCATTACCGGGGTTCTTTACTGATACTGATTTAACCAATTCAATTTTAATCATTCAAGACCTCTGCACTTTCAAGTAATTATTCTAAACATTAATATAATCAATTCATTATTCAAAACAATCATTAACACTTAAAACTATTTAAATCATGTACAACAAATTCAAATTAATTACGGCCTTTTGTTTAATAACATCGGGCATTGCAAATGCCCAGAATACATTTCCTGCAAGTGGCGCAGTAGGTATTGGAACAGCTTCTCCTACCAATTCTTCCATACTTGAAATTAAATCAACAACCAAAGGTGTACTGTTACCGCGTATGACCAAAAGCCAGCGTGATGCTATTGGCAGTCCTGTTAACGGGTTATTGATTTTTCAAACCGATAACAATAAGGGATTGTATTATTACAACGGATCATCCTGGACATCAGTTAATAATGTTCGTGGTCTTAGTAAAAACATCTTTATCGGTTCTGCAGCAGGCAACAACATCACTACCGGCAGCGCTAATATTGCACTTGGAGCAGGGGCTTTAAAACTAAATACAGACAGGATTGAAAACATTGCCATTGGCGATTCAGCTCTATATAACCTGGGCACAGGTTCGATTGGTAACCAGGCATGGTTTAACACTGCCATTGGATCAAAGTCGCAAAAATTGAGTACAACCGGAACAAAAAACACTTCAGTAGGTGCTTTTAGCCTTTATAATGTTATTGCAGGCAACGATAATGTTGCTGTGGGTTACAATGCACTTTTTTCAAATAACTATAATCACTATAATGTGGCTGTTGGGGAAAATGCTCTCTATTCAGTTAAAGCCGATTATAACACAGCATGTGGCAATTGGGCTGGGTCAGGAATTACCTTCAGTTCTGAATGTTCATTCTTTGGTTATGATGCTGATCAGACAGGAACAACAACATATATTAATGCCACTGCTATTGGAAGCGCATCACGCACTACAGGCAACGCACAGGTTAGAATTGGCAATTCATCGGTAGGCTCCATTGGCGGCTTTGCTAACTTTACCAACGTGAGTGATGGTCGTTATAAAAAAGAAATTAAAGAAAATGTTCCCGGATTAGCATTCATTAACAAACTAAAACCTGTAACCTATCACCTTGATGTGAGAGGATTAAGAACATTTTTGCATGAGGATCGGAACGATTATTTAAAAAGTGCTGAAGCAAAAGCAAAAACAGAACAAGGAATAATAACCAAAGAGCAAATTCTTTATTCAGGATTTGTTGCCCAGGATGTTGAGCATGCTGCACAGGAGTTAGGTTACGATTTCAGCGGTGTAGATAAGCCTCAGAATAATGAAAGCCTTTATGGATTACGTTATGCTGAATTTACTGTACCATTAGTAAAAGCTGTACAGGAGTTAGATGCCATGAACAAAGAACTTCAATTAAAAAATGAAAAATTAGAGGCTCGCATTGCAGCATTAGAAAATTCCAAAAATCAAACCGAAAGTAAACAGCTAACCGAAATCAGCGGAGAGTCACAAATCAGCAATTCACAGTTATTCCAAAATCAACCTAATCCTTTTAATCAGTCTACTGTTATTCGTTATCAGTTGTCGGGAAGTGATGTTGATGCGAAAATTGTTATTCGCGATTTGAAAAGTAATTTGGTTAAACAACTTTCAATAACACATTCACGTAAAGGACAGGTAACTATTAATGCAAATGAATTGGCACAAGGCACCTACACTTATACACTTGAAATTGCCGGTGTAAGTGTTGATACTAAATTGATGGTGGTAACGAAATAAATTTGGGTTTCGGTCCCGATTGCAATCGGGATGGGATTTGGCGTTTGAGGTTTGATGTTTGCGGTTGATTTAATCTTCAACTTCAATTAAAAGTTCAAAAACATTGAAATAACTATCCCAACAAAAGTTTCATTTTTAAAATAGCTGCTGCGCTTTGAAAAAGGTGTGGCAGTTTTTTTATATAAATTACCTATCCAACTTTATTAGTCTTTTATGCATAAACTTGCATTGCTTATTTATTAATTCAAAATCATAAAAATCGTTTTAGTCCGTTAAGTGACTTTGCACTGTCAATGAAATTGAAACTATTATTACTGCTGATTGCCTTAGCAGCTTTAACTCATACACGGGCACAAACAAAATCAACCCCGGTAATACCTCCCTTTGCTTTGGTCGAACTATTTACATCTGAAGGTGATATGGCCAGCCCTCCGGCTGATGAATTACTTCGAAAAATTAAATCAGATGCCTTAAAAAACAACAAGCCGGTTTATACAGTTGCTTATCATGTTGATTACTGGAATAAGTATGGCTGGAAAGACCCATACAGCAAACTTCAGTTTACTTACCTTCAACGTAATTATATGAGCGCACTGAATCAAAAGGAAATGTTTACTCCGCAAATGATTGTGAATGGCAAATACCCATTTACAGGTTCTGATGAAACCAAAATAAAATCTGCCATTGATAAGTCGCTTAAAACGAATGCTTACTGTAGCATCAGCATTAAAAAAGATTCCGTTGTAAACGATACGCTATATGTTAGTTATCAGTCATCAGTTGCATCAAATGATTATTCCATAAAAGTATTGCTGCTCGAAAGTGGGTTAAAATCTACAGTAACAGCAGGAGACAATAAAGGAAAAACACTTCTTCATGAAAACGTGTGCAGGGTATATCAATCAAAATCACTAAATGCTAAAACAGGACAATTAAAAATTCCGGTTAATGGCATCCGGTTTAATTTAAATATGTCATTACTGGCATTTGTACAAAAGAAGGGAACCTTGAATGTTCTGGGAATTTGCACAGGGAAACTATAACCCGGACCTTTTCATTAACAAAATTTTTGCACTCTTTTAGTTAGACACCAAAAATCAAGATATTGCCTATCCTTGGTGCAGGCGCTAATGTCCTGCCAATCAATTCGCCCGATTGTATATTCTATCAGTCAATTTGGGGCTGGTAAGCCTAAAGCAAATTCCTATCTTTGCGCCCTAACAATTGAATAATGAGTGATCAAATAAAGCATGAGTGTGGGGTGGCACTCATACGGTTATTAAAGCCTCTCAGCTATTACAACCAAAAATACGGTACCCCTTTTTACGGCATTAATAAGCTGTACCTGCTTATGGAAAAGCAGCATAACCGGGGACAGGATGGAGCGGGTGTAGTTGCTGTTAAGTTTGATACTCAGCCCGGTGGTAACTATATGCATCGCCATCGTAGCATTCAAAAACAAGCCATACTTGATATTTTTGAAAAAATAAATGCTCCTATGATGGAGTTGCAAAAATCAAATCCTGAAAAACTCGGAGATGTTGATTGGCTTAAAGAAAATATTCCATTTGTAGGTGAATTGTTATTGGGACACTTACGGTATGGCACTTTTGGTAAAAATTCAATAGAAAGCTGCCATCCTTTTATTCGTCAGAATAACTGGAAAAGCCGTACACTGGCTGTTGCCGGAAATTTTAACATGACCAATGTTGATGAATTATTAAAGCAACTGGTTGACCTCGGACAACACCCACGAGAAAAAGCTGATACGGTAACCGTATTGGAAAATATTGGTCACTTCCTGGATGAAGAAGTAGAATTGAACTTTAAGAAATTTAAGCAGGAAGAATATAATAATTATGAAATTTCTGAGCAGATCGCTGAACATCTTGATGTGCAGCGGGTATTAAAGCGTGCATCAAAAAATTGGGATGGGGGCTATGTTATTTGCGGCTTAATAGGCCATGGGGATGCTTTTGTATTGCGCGATCCAAGTGGAATACGACCGGCTTATTATTATGCCGATGATGAAGTGATCGTTGTAGCAAGTGAACGTCCGGCTATGCAAACTGCTTTTAATATCCAGGTAGAAAATATTAAAGAAATTACACCGGGCTGCGCCTTGGTGGTTAAAAAAAACGGTGCCTGGTCAGAAAAAAAAGTACGCGAACCGCTGGAGAAAAAATCATGCTCTTTTGAACGCATTTATTTTTCGAGGGGCAGTGATGAAGATATTTATAAAGAGCGCAAAGAATTAGGAAGGCGAGTAGTACCATCAGTTTTAGAAGCAGTTGACTTTGATCTTAAAAATACAGTCTTCAGTTTTATTCCAAATACTTCTGAAACGGCATTTTATGGAATGATTAAAGGTGTAGAAGAGTATATTAACCAGGTTAAAGTGCGTAAAATTTTAAAAGAAGGTAAAAACCTTACTCCCGATGCACTTACTGAAATTGTAAATATGCGTCCGCGTGTAGAAAAAATTGCCATTAAAGATGCCAAACTACGCACCTTTATTGCTGATGATGCTTCACGTGATGACCTTGTAGCCCATGTTTATGATGTTACTTATGGAACTATAAGAAGAGGAATTGATAATCTTGTTATCATCGATGATTCCATTGTGCGCGGTACTACGCTGAAAAAATCAATTCTTAAAATACTGGACAGGTTAGGTCCCAAGAAAATTGTGATTGTATCCTCTGCTCCCCAATTACGTTATCCTGATTGTTATGGAATTGATATGGCCAAGCTGGGTGATTTTGTTGCTTTTAACGCAGCAATAGAATTGCTCGAAGAAAACAACATGGAATCAGTGATTGACGAAGTGTATCATAAATGCAAAGAACAGCTTACCCTTCCTAAAGAAAAAATTCAGAACTATGTTCAGAAAATTTATGAACCCTTTAGTGATGAACAACTCTCTAAAAAAATAACACAGTTACTTACTCCAAAAGGCATCAATGCCGAAGTAGAAATTATTTATCAGAGGGTGGAAGACCTGCACAAAGCATGTCCTAATCATAGTGGCGACTGGTATTTTACAGGCAACTTTCCAACACCGGGCGGAATGAAAGTAAGCTGCCGTGCTTTTGTGAATTACATTGAGAAAAATAATGAAAGAGCGTATTAACTGAGAGTGAACTCCGGTAATCAGGATATACGAATACTCAAATAATAAGCACCCGAATACCAATCATGCCTTCCATACAATTCTTCAACCAGCAGATAAACTTTGCTCTTAAAGGTAAACTGCAATTGCGAAAATGGCTTGCTGCTGTTGCAACGCTTGAAGGATTCAATATTATAGAGCTCAACTATATTTTTTGTTCTGACGAATTTCTGCATCAGATGAATGTGCACTATCTCAATCATGATACACTTACCGATGTAATAACTTTTGATAATTCCATTATAAAAGGTGAAATAATTGGCGATGTTTTTATAAGTATTGAACGTATTAAAAAAAATGCAATTACCTATAACGTAACCGTTGCTGATGAATTACACCGTGTAATGGTTCATGGTCTGTTACACCTTTGCGGTTATAAAGACAAAACCGCTAAATCAAAAAAAGTAATGACGGAGAAGGAAGATTTCTATCTCAAAAAAATTAAATGATATTTAAAACCAAATAACTTATGTTGCAATCACAACTCGTGAAACTTACCCAATTCAATCTATGGGCAAACAGCAAACTAATGGAATGGTGTATAAAAGCAGGCGAAGAAAAAGCCGATATAATTTTTCAAAGCAGTTTTCCTACCATTCGTAAAACACTTTACCATATTCATGATGCCGAGTGGGTTTGGATGCTAAGGCTTAATCATCAAAAATTGGAAAGCTGGCCTCCGAGCAAAGACTTCAAATTTACCCTTCTGGAATTTGCAAAAGTATTTTCAGCTCAATCGCAGGTGCTGATTGACTATGTTAAATCAGCTGACGAAAATAAAATTGAAGAAATTCTCAATTATACGAATGTGAAAGGAGAACCTTTTCAGTCGCGCATTGCAGACATTATTAATCACGTGGTAAATCACGGAACCTATCATCGCGGGCAACTTGTTACTATGTTACGCCATGCAGGTTTTACTGATGTAAGCTCAACTGATTATATTACTTACTGCAGGCTTTGAGTTAACTCCTTTTTTTATTCACCTTATTTGCTGTAGGTTTGCTTACCGGCATGCACAAGTTTTCAGACAAAAAATCTCTTGACGATTTACAGCTTATTGCGCTTTACATCAATGATGATGATAAAGATGCATTGGGCCTGTTATTTCAGCGTCATTCCATGCTTGCCTTTGGTGTATGTATGAAGTATCTGAAAGATGAAGATGAAAGTAAGGATGCTGTAATGCAGGTTTTTGAAAAGCTAATATCCGACCTGAAGAAGCATAAAGTAGAAAACTTCAGGGCCTGGTTGCATACGGTGGTTAAGAATCACTGCCTCATGTATTTACGAAGCCATAAAGCCAAGGAACAGCGGTTTGAAGAAGTGCAGAATTATTTATCGGAAAGTGTGGAAACTGAAACGCAATTGCATCTTGAAAATGAAAAGGAACAGAAATTGAGTAATCTCGAAATAGCAATCAGGCATTTGAATGAACAGCAACAAAAATGTATTGATTTGTTCTATTTGAAAGAAAAATCCTATGAAGAAGTGGCCGGTGAAACAGGTTACACCATGAATGAAGTGAAAAGTTTTATACAAAACGGGAAAAGAAATTTGAAAATAATCATGGAGAAGAAGTTGAAGGTAGTAATGATAGCAGTGGTTGCCCTGGCTGCAGCAGTTTTAAAATACATTTAAACAGGAATTAGTTATTATCCATTTTCATTAGCTTAATGAATTCATCAAAAAACATATTTCAAACAACAGGTTGCTTTACCCAGGAGCAGTTGCTTCGTTATGTTAAAGGTGAAATGACTCCGGAGGAAAAACGTGCGGTTGAGCTACACTTACCCGATTGCGAAATTTGTTTTGATGCTGTTGAGGGTCTATCGTTAGTTGAAAAATCAAATTTAAGTGCTGTTGAAGCTGATCTTACAAGGCAGGTTAACGAATTAATACAAGAGCAAAAACGTAAAAAGGTTATACCGTTTTATGCCCGATGGTATTCAATGGCTGCAGCAATTGCCTTATTGCTGTTTGTTTCTTTTTACCTGGCAAAAATTTATGTAAATACTGATTCAGAAAATCTTGCTGTAAACACGGTTCCATCTGAAAACCCAAAGCCTCCATCTGCAGTAATAGCAAACAAACCAGCACTCAAAGATTCCGTTAGCGAAATCCAAAATTCAACCGGCAATTCAGTTGTGAACAAAGCCCCCGATTTAAATAAGAGTATTGTCAGCAACAACCAAAGTGAATCAAAAGTTAAACAAGAAATTGCAGCTACTGAAATTGCTAAGGGATCAGTAAATGATGATAATGCTTCAGTAGCTGTTGCAGAAGATAAATATTTATCCAAGGATGAAGCCGCTGAACGTGCCACAGAAGAGCCTGCTTTATTATCAAAGACTGATGCGAGCAAAAAAGACAGCGAGTCACTTAAAGGTACTAGTGGCGGGGCTAATAATGCCACGCAGCTCAATTCAGTAACTATTGATGCTGTGGGCAAAGCCTCTAAATCAAAAAATACTGAAGCCCCCGTTTCACAGGCGGCACCGGCTGCATTAAAAGAAACTGAAAAGTCAAATACCGATTTTGATTTTGAATTATACGACAAAGGAGTAGATGCTTTTAACAATAAAGATTTTGAAACTTCGCAAAAAGTATTCAGGCAGGTTCTGGGTAAACAACCCGGCAATATCAATGCAAATTACTATTCAGGAGTAAGTGAATATGAATTGAAAAATTACAATGAATCCATCAGCTACCTTGATGTTGTAATTAAAAATAAGCGCAGTTCCTTTTATGAATCGGCATTGTGGTATAAGTCGCAATGTCTTTTGAAGACTGATAAAAAAACGGATGCAAAAAAAATACTCGAAAGCATTGTAAAGTATAAAGGAAACTACAAAACACAGGCCGAACAATTATTGAAGGAGCTAGACTGATCAGACGCTTTTCATTTTTTTAAATAAGCATGCAACAATTTTTTTTAATTTGTTGTAATGAAAAAACCGACAAAAATTAATACGGTAACAGGTAGTAAGCAACAAACCGGTAGCAGGCAAGTTATTGATACAACTCATTCAGCAAGGTTCAATTTTTACGAACTGTTGATCATTCTTATAGCATTCTGTTCATTTGGATTGTCTGTTTTCAATCAATATGCATTGGATGATTTTATTGTGCTTGTAAAAAACAAATATGTTCAGACCGGGTTGGCAGGAATCGGCAAGATTATGGGTCAGGATACGTTTGCCGGAATGACGGAAGGTAATATTATGGTACTTGCCGGAGGCCGGTACAGGCCTTTAAGCCTGGTAACATTCGCCATAGAGCATCAATTGTTTGGCAATAAACCATTATTATCACATTTAATTAATGTTATACTCTATGGTCTTACAGGGTTGCTGCTTATCAGGCTTCTGAAAAAATTACTCATCAATAATGAAGTGTTTGCTTTTGCTGTTACAGCCTTATTCATTGCATTACCCATACACAGCGAAGCAGTTATCAATATCAAAGGACGTGATGACATTTTATGTTTCCTGTTCTTTGTTTTATCAATGGGTTATCTTTTTGATTATTCAAAGCAAAATCAATTGAAGCAAATATTACTTTCAGCATTATGCTATTTTCTTTCGCTCTTAAGCAAGGAAACTGCAATTACCTTTCTAGCTGTTTTTCCATTGGGCTTGTATTTTTTTACAAGTATTAGCAACATAAAAATTTTCAGGTATGTGGCACCACATCTTTCGGTTGCATTGTTCTTTCTGCTATTACGCTACCTTGCAACAAAGGATAATACCGGTACTGTAAGCAACGACCTGTTTAACAACCCATTTATATTAATGAATAATGTGGAGCGTTATGCCACAGTAATGCTCACATGGCTCCTATACTTAAAATTAACGTTGCTTCCTGTTCCCCTTTCATACGATTACAATTATAACCAGGTTCCTGCAGTCAACTTTACTGACTGGCGTGTTTTATTTTCACTGGCATTGCATTTAGCTGCAATTGTATTTGCGATCATTATGTTACAACGCAAATCACTCTATTCATTTGGCATACTTTTCTATTTCATCACATTCTCAATTCTATCCAATTTGTTTTTCAATATAGGTGCGCCCCTTGCCGAAAGATTCATGTACATTCCTTCTTTAGGTATTTGTATAGTTTTAATTAAAGCTGCATTTGATGCTGCGCCAGTATTATTAAAAATCAGTTCGGATAGAACACTAAGGTATGCAGGATTTAGTATTCTTGGCATTGTTTTAATGGCCGGTGTTAGCAGGAATGCAATACGTTGCAGCGATTGGAAAGACAACCATACGCTGTTCCTTGCCGATGTAAATTCTGTTCCTCAAAATGCTAAAGCGAACCTCAATGCCGGGCTTGCCCATATTGAAATCAGCCAGGTAAGTGATTCCATTCAAAAGCCATATCATATTAAGAAGGCTAAAGATTTTTTACAGAAAGGAATTTCAATCTATCCGAAATTTGCTGATGGCTACCTTAACATGGGAGTAATCTATAACTGGCAAGGCAATTACGATTCGGCTGAAGTATGGTGGAATAAGGCACGAGCTATCAACCCAGGCAACTCTTCTTTAAAAGCGTACGACAAAGTTCTCTCAGACTATTATTTTCAACAAGGCTTAAAAAAAGGTACAGAAAAAAATTATTCCGGATGCATTACAGATTTACTTCATGCATACCGGTATGATTCGCTTAATGCTGATCTAAATTATAACCTGGGTGGGGTATATTTTACCGTTAATGATTTTGCCAATGCAAAGTTATACTGGGAAAAAACGCTGCAGATTAATCCTTCAAACCAGCAGGCATCGTCAGGGCTGCAAGCAGCAAATCAAAGGCTGCAACAAAATTAAATTTTTAAAGTCCTACAGGATGCCATGTAGTTTTTATTTCCTGGGTGTCCATAATATGATACGGGTTTTGTGCATCAGCAGTAAAATAATTGTCGTAATAATTTTTTACTATACGTTTTACATTTAATGCAGCATTAAGCTGGAGGGTTTTTAAATCCTCTGCATCATTTCCGCCATAAACCACAGCATTTACATCCATGTGAGTTGCAAATTGTTTCAGCAATTCGCTTTTGTATCCGGTTAAAATATTCACTACACCGCTGCTTACATCCGATGCATGAAGCACTTCTGTAAAATCAGTGGCAGTAAGCGGAAATTTTTGATCCGTTAAAACAACAACTGTATTTCCCCCGATAATTACAGGGGCAATTAAGGAAACCAAACCCAACAAAGCTGAATTTTCAGGAGCAATAATTCCAACAACACCGGTTGGTTCAGGATAAGAAAAATTAAAATGTGATGATTCAACAGGGTTTACTGATGAAAAAAGCTGTATGTATTTATCACTCCAGCCTGCATAATAAACCAGGCGGTCAATTGCTGAGGTTATTTCCTGTTCAGCCTTTGAAAGAGTTATTCCTTGCAGCAAAAAATTTTCAATAAACTGTGCTTTACGGGATTCCATTACTTCTGCAATTCGATACATGATCTGTGCTCTGTTGTAAGCTGACTTTTTGTACCACTCCGGCTGGGCTTTGCGCGAAGAAACTACAGCATCGCGAAAATCTTTACGCGAGGCGCGACAAATATTAGCAATGGTCTCACCATCGGAGTTTTGCAATTTAAAATAACGGCCACTTTCACTGCGAATGAATTTGCCATCCACATACATTTTATAGGTTTTGTTTACTGCAATACGCTGGTGCTGTCCGTTCGATTTGCCGTTCACCTGTTCTGATGCTTTTTTTGTTTTCTTAATTAATGCTTCCATAATGGCATTTCCGGTTTTTGAATTCGTATCTTAATACTTTACTGGCTACAATTTAACTACACGTTTAAAATCACTACGATCTCCCAAATCAATCTGGAGGTAATATACACCTTGCTTCCATTCCAGTCCAATCTTACTAACCACTAATTTCCCTGGATACGATGCTATCAATCTACCTTCCACATCAAAAACTGTCAAGCTTTTAATATGGGTTTGCGGATTAATAATTACTTCTAATTCATTTGAAAACGGATTAGGATAAACTTTTACATCTGGTTCATCTTCACCAGGTGTTTCATTTAGAGTCTTACAAGGCACACTAACATTTACAACAGCCGATGCTTTGGTGCATCCATTTACATTTGTAACTTTTACTTTATAGGTGCCTGCTGTTTTTGCTGAGTAAAGCACTGACGTTGCATTGCTGATATTCGTATTGTTTTTCAACCATTGATAGGACAAACCAGAACCGGAATTTGCCTGAAGTACTACACTATCGCCATTACAAAATGTAGTTGCACCCAATGCCGTTATTGCTGCTGCAGGCTTTGGATTTACAGTAACATGCTTAACTGCTGATGAAACTGTACACCCAGTTGCATTTGTAATAACAACAAAATAATCGCCACCGGATATTGCAGTTAGTGATGAACTGTTTGCTCCGGTTATTGCAATTCCATTTTGAAACCATTGGTACGTATAACTTCCGGTATTAGTTGTAAATATTACGCTGTCGCCTGTGCAAAAGGTGGTAGCACCGCTGCTATCAATATCCGCTGCAGCATAGCTAACTGTTAGTTTTGGTCGCTGTGATGCAACCGGATTATCACTTGACGAAAGTCTTAACCAGCAAACCGGCATAACAAATTCATCAAGCATTATCTGTAAGCCCTTGTTCTTTGAAGAATCATTTACCCAGTAATTTACAAAATCTTTTATGCTTACATTAAATGATGTTTTGTTTGCAACTGCACTGTGAGGCACAGATATGGGTTCGTACTCTGAAAATTGAGGAGCTAAACTAAACGATACTGTATTTTCATTCCAGTTTTGTGCTACCGTTTTTAGTATCAGGTGTTGTGCTAAATTTGTAAACGCCACAACTGAATCAACATACAGCCTCAATGATGCAGACATAATTGGAGCGCCATTCGGAATACTGCCTAAATCAAATTTAAGCAATGCACGGTCAACAGTATGCAATCCCTTATACCAATTGGACACTTCCATGAATGATGCATTACCAAAATTTGTATTCTGGTTGGGGAAATAACTTTCGATGTAAGTATCAATACCATTGGCAGATGGTTGCAGAACTATTGTCTTGGTGGGTAATGTGGAACTCACATTATTAGCCACTGAAATTGTTGCTGAAGACTTTGAACAACCTATCTGGTTGCTCACAATGCATTTATAATTTCCTCCTTTTGAAACAAAAATGGATGAAGATGTTCCACCGGTAATTGTATCTCCGTTTCTAAGCCATTGATAGGCGGAAATATTATTTCCGGTTGCTAAAAAATTTATTCCTGTTCCATTGCAAATAGTAACAGCACCGTTTGGTGTTGTACTTATGGTTGGATTTGCATAAAATGTAATTGTCTTCGTCTTACTTGTATTACAGTTAAGCCCTGTGGTTATAACTTTATAGTTGCCTGTTGATTTAACATAAATGCTTTGAGTATTAGCGCCTGCTATTGTATTTCCATTTTTCTTCCATACATAGCTATTTGCTGCGGCACAAGTAAGAAGTATTGAATCACCTGAACATGCTTTATCATTTACAGAAGTAATAAAAGCACCACTCTGAACTGTAACAGCCAAAGGATCAGATTCCTTAGAACAATTCGTATTATAATATGTCCCTACAACTGTATAACTACCACTCACTGTGGCGCGATAAGTTGTGGAATTGGTACCGGCAATATTAACTCCGTTAAGTCGCCATTGATATGAGTTATATCCGGCCGCAACGCTCAAAAAAACCGTATCGCCATTACAAACAGTTGTATTTCCTGAGGAAGAAATTACGGGCTTTAAAGGATAGATATTTACAGCAATAGTAGTAGTAGCAATAGTATCCCCGCACGCTAATTTCAATTTATAAACATAGGTTCCGTTTTCAGGCTCCTGTATAAATGGGTCTGTAATTCCTGTAGCTACACCATTCTTATACCACATTGCCCACCTACCACCACTTTGTGTAGCATAATTAGTGTATGCAAAAGGAACCATTATATAACCGCAACTATTGTTCGTATAATAATAAGGTATATCTCCTGTATTTGATCCCAGTACAAAATAATCATTAGCAACAGCATTATGACCTGCATCAAATTCAGTTACCATAATGCGTGCACAAACTGCATAATATGCCGGATACACGGTAATTGTAGTACCTGAATCAAAAACATATGACATGGAATAGCCATTAAGTGAGAATTGATAATCATCTTCATGACTCCATTCATAAGTATGTCCGGCAACAGGGTTGTTTATGGAAAGTGTTACTGCCTGCCAATTGTTGCAATAATCATTTGCTGAAGGTGTTGCAGTAATCATCCATTGCGAACTTGCTTTTGTAAAAAAGAAAATAAATAAAAAAGCAAGTAGAAGTTTCTGTAGGGTTTTCATGGTAATGCAGTTTATGATTGATAAAATTACATTCAATAAAAATTTTAATACTCTACATAAGCATTCAAGCCATGCAAGCCCCCTTCGCGTCCCATGCCACTTTCTTTATATCCGCCAAATGGAGAGGTAGGATCAAACTTATTATAGGTATTAGCCCAAATTACACCTGCACGTATTTTAGAGGTTACCTTAAATATTTTTGAGCCCTTATCAGTCCATACTCCGCCACTCAGGCCATAAGGTGTGTTGTTAGCTTTTTCAATTGCTTCTTCGGCAGTGCGAAAAGTTTGAATTGCCAGAACAGGGCCAAATATTTCTTCCTGCACTATGCGGCTGCTTTGAGCAACATCGCTGAAAACGGTCGGTTTAAAGAAATATCCTTTTGAAGGCATGGCACAATTAGCCTGGTAACAATTGCCTCCTTCATTCACACCAATTTTCACATAGCTTTTAATTTTATTAAGTTGTTCCTTACTGTTTATTGCACCTATATCTGTATTCTTATCTAAAGGATCGCCTACTATCAGGGTATCCATCCTGCTTTTCAGTTTTTTCAAAACAATATCTTTAATACTCTCCTGAACCAGCAAGCGCGAGCCTGCACAGCATACATGACCCTGGTTAAAAAATATTCCATTTACAATTCCCTCCACAGCCTGGTCAATTGCAGCATCTTCAAAAATGATATTGGCGGCTTTTCCTCCCAATTCAAGCGTATATTTTTTATTACTGCCGGCTAATGAACGCTGAATGATTTTGCCTACTTCTGTTGATCCTGTAAAGGCAACTTTATTGATTCCGGGATGATTAACAATTGCTGCACCTGTTGCTCCTGCACCCGTTATAATATTTACAACACCAGGTGGCAAATCACAATCCTGTATAATTTCTGCAAGTTTAAGTGCAGTAAGTGGTGTGGTTTCTGCCGGCTTAATAACTATAGTATTGCCACATGCCAGGGCCGGAGCTATTTTCCATGCGGCCATCAGTAACGGAAAATTCCAGGGAATAATTTGCCCAGCTACGCCAATTGATCGGGCATGCTTTCCGGGAAAGGCATAATCTATTTTATCAGCCCAGCCTGCATAATAAAAAAAATGTGCAGCCGCCAACGGAACATCTACATCACGGCTTTCCCGAATTGCTTTACCGCCATCCATACTTTCAATAATAGAAAGCTCACGTGCTCGTTCCTGGAGCATTCGTGCAATTCGAAAAATATACTTACCACGTTCGCTTGGTTTCATTTTGCTCCAGACTTGGTCATAAGCATTTCGGGCAGCTTTAACAGCGCGGTCAACATCCTTATCGGTTGCTTCAGCAACGTCAGAGAGTTTTTTTTCAGTTGCCGGATTTATAGTCTCAAAATACCTGCCTTCAGATGGTACTGTGAACTTGCCATTGATAAATAATTCATACCGGGGATTTATTTTAATATGGTCTGTACCCTCAGGTGCGGGAGAATAATTCCAACCCTGGCCAAAGGAAAGATCAATTGCAGGTTTTAAGACTCTTTTTGCCATTGAAAATAAATTAAACGTTAGCGTTTTTACTATACGGATTTCAAAAATAGTAAAAGAACACCCATCTCAAAGGCAATCAAACAGCAGGTTTAAACAACTGTTTTAGGACCGAGCGAAGGTGTGGCTGTGGCAGAAGTTGTTGATCCGGTTGTTTTGCTCCTGTACTTCATATAGCGAATTGCTAAAGGTATCATGCTGAGTAATGCGGCAAGTGAAATAATTATCATTAATAACACAAGGCTACTGATATTACGCAATGCAAGTGCTATAAGTATAAAACCAATATTAACTGAATAGAGTAAAAGTGATGCCTGCCGGTGATTCAGTCCCAGGTCAAGCAATACATGGTGCATGTGATTACGGTCGGCCTGAAATGGTGATCGTTTGTTATAAATTCTCCAAAGGAATATACGGATGGTATCAAACAGCGGAATAATCAGTATCGAAATGGCCATGGCCGGGCTCGACCTGAAAGGAAATGAATACGGTGTGGCAAAAAAGCTTAACTGAACGAAGTAAATTGCTAGTACAGATAGTATCAGCCCTACAATAAGTGACCCTGTATCGCCCATAAAAATTTTTGCCGGTGCAAAGTTGTAAACCAAAAACGCAAGCAAAGCACCAAACAACGCAAATGAAAGTATACACAATGGTATTTCATTGTAATTATAAAACCACAGTCCGAATGTAAATGCAGCAATAGCGCCTATACCGCCCGCCAGTCCATCAATGCCGTCCATTAAATTAAAGGCATTGGTTATTCCAATAATTGTAATGATTGAGAAAACCACACTGGCAAAATAAGGCAGTGCATATATGCCAAATACACCACACAAGCTTGATATTCGAATATTGCCAATTAAAACAATGATTAAGGCGGCTATTAGCTGGGCAATGAATTTTTTAGAAGGCGTTAACGTTATGATATCATCTTTAAGCCCGATAAAAAACATAATCATTACCGAAGCCAGAATATAATTACCCGGCACGAATTTGTAAGTGGCAGACCAAAACGCAAAGGAAAATGCAGCCCCGGCAAAGATTGCAATACCGCCTAGCCTGGGGATTCCCATCATATGAATCTTACGCTCATCAGGTACATCAAACAAATGTTTGATAGCTGCAATTTTAATTGTTGGGGGAATTGCCAGAAAAGTAATGATGAACGCGGTAATTGACGCAAAGGTAATATCGGTTATCATTTTCCTGGGTAATATTTATGTTTCATTTGGCTAAAAACTTTATGTAAAGGAACAAAATATTTTGCACATTTTTATGACAAATCATAAAAATTCGCTCCTTTTAGATCACCGGAATTCTTCAGTTTTTTTGCCTTTAGAAATCATAGTAAAAATTGCAGATGGATGTTTTTATTCCGAATGAAATAAAGTTGTTTTCAAGTGTTTGCTTGTTGTTTTCTGATTTGCGATTAGCAATAGCAGCTTCAATCTTAAGGTTATACGCTGGGTTTACTAAGTAAGCCACTTTAAATTCAAAATAGGTGATTTTAGTTTGAAGCCCCTGTGCCATATAATTACCCGTGTATTGTGCAGCCGTTTCGTAGCTTTTGAAAATATTCTTTCCATAGTTCAGACCTGCAGTATCAAACCCTGTTTTAACATACATAAATTCAAGCTGGGCATACCATTGTTTGTACTGATAATTGATAAAATTTACCGATTCGTAAAAATTTGCGCCCTGAACATGAGCTAAGGCTTCATTATTGTGTCCGTAATTGGTTAAAGATGACCGGTGTGAGTAGGTAAACGGTTTTACGTAATTAAATTCAGATTGAAAGCGAAGGTTTTTAACCCCAAATAAATCATAAGCTTTATAACCTGTTTGAAATCCAAATTTATTGCGGTAATCACCATCTTTTGCCTTTAATGATTCTATTTTGAATTCATCAAAAATCACCTGGCCGTATAAAATGTTGCGCGAATTGATTTTAAATTTCGTGTTAACACCCAATAAAACATTATCAGGTGATGACATGGAGTATTCTACCGGCCGCAGGAAAATGATTGGATTCAGGTAATTAAAATCAATTCCCTCAGCACGCACCGAATCCCCTTTCCAGATAATTGCTTCCATAACACCAAATGATGCCCGGTTATTTTTACCAATGTTAAAATCGAGGTAATGATAAGTGGCATATTTCTTTCGAAAGCTGAAATCATCAGGATTATAACCAGGTGGTGGAGCTACCAATAAATCCTGGAAAGCTGTCCACAGGCAGGTGTATTTTATTTTCCAAACATTGGTTTCAATTTTAAAATACGGATAATAGAATGCATAATCAGAAAGCAATAAGGACCGGTAACCTTCACCAATAAAATTTTTATCCGTTCCTAATTGAAATGTAAAGTACTTTTTAAGCGAATAAGCAATGTTAGCCGATGCAAAAGCAAAATCGCGGCTACCATACAGGCTTTTTGGCCTGCCATGACCCGGCACTACTCGCGTTAGATTAATTAAGCTGTCAACATACGTTGGATACTTAGCCTGGTTTTCGAAAAAATAGGTGGAAAATGAAAACCCTTTTCCAATTGTACCTCCGGCCCAAACCCCGCGTGAATTAGTGTAAAATGTTTTATCAGTTTTAAAATCATTGCCTATTGAAAAGTCGAAAACAAAATCAGCAAAAAGGAAAAAATCATCTTTTTTTATTTGCAGTAAATGTTCATTCTGAAGTTTTCTACCCCACCATGAACGGTTAAATTTTGTGTCTTTAATTATACGGGTATTCAATGAGTCATAAGGTGCATTTTCACTTACTTCATGCGATAGATATGGCTTAAAAGAAGTGTGCATGGTGCTGCCCACTTTATCAAGATAAGGCTCATAACGTGCATTAAAATCTTTTGCCAGGGGTATATATGTTTTCTGAGCATAGCTGCAGTTTACCGCAAGAGAACTTAAGAAAACAGAAAAAATAATTTTCGAAAAAAAATAACAGCTTCGGGGGAAATCCATTTATTGAAATTAATTGTGAGTGTAAATAAATGAGGTAGTCTTTACCCCGTTAAAAGTAATTTTATTTTTTCAACGACATAATTGATATCACTTGCAATGGTGTATTTTCCTAAACTGAAACGGATGGAAGCATATGCATCTTTTTCACTTAAGCCCATAGCCAATAAAACATGCGATGGTTCAGGTAAAGCCGATGTGCAAGCCGAACCTGTTGCAACAGCCAGACCTCTAAGCCGGTTTATCAATTCCGTCTGATTCATTCCTTTGAAACATATATTGGAAGTGTTAGGTAACCGTAATGCACCAGCGCCATTAATAACAACATTGTTATGACCAGCAAATTCAGATTCCAGCAGGTTTCTTAAAGTTGACATTTCCTTACCGTATTGTTCAAGCTCATTTAATGCAATGCGAGAGGCCTCACCAAGGCCAACAATACCGGGAACATTTAGTGTACCTGAGCGCAACCCGTTTTCATGACCTCCACCATATAACAAAGGGGCCATTGCAACTCTCGGATTTTTTCTGCGTATAAATAATGCTCCAACGCCTTTTGGGCCGTATATTTTATGGGCGCTCATTGCCAAAATATCAATGCCTTGTTCCTGAACATCAACTTTTATTTTGCCTGCAGCCTGAGTGGCATCTGTCATCAATAAACAATTTTTTTGATGAACAATTTTTGATATTGCATTAATATCCTGGATAACCCCGGTTTCATTATTGGCAAGCATTATGCAAACCAATATGGTGGTTGGTTTAATTGTATCAGCAAGTTCACCAGGATTTATTACGCCATGCTGGTTTACATTCAAACGAGTAATTTCAGCACCTTTTGCTTCTAGATGCCGGCATGTATCCAGCACGGCTTTATGTTCAGTAGATACAGTAACAATATGATTTCCTTTTGAACTGTACTTTTCAAAAATACCTTGTAGTGCCTGGTTAATTGCTTCTGTAGCTCCCGAAGTGAAAATTATTTCTGAAGGTTCGGCATTAATTAAATCAGCTACCTGACTGCGCGCCAAATTAACTGCATCGGCTGCTATCCATCCATACCGATGTGTTTTGCTGGATGCATTGCCAAATTTTTCATTGAAATAGGGCATCATGGCACTAAGCACACTGGTATCAACCGGTGTAGTTGCGTTATAGTCAAGATAAATATTGTTGGCCTCCACCCTTTGTATACATTCACTTACTAACAGAACGCACTTAAATTATTAGTGATTCTAACTTGCTTACTAATAACTGCAAGTTGCAATTATTTTCAGATTTCAGTTGCAACTGTAAGTATGATTTTAACCGGTATATTTTTTTGAAAAAATTGTTTCTGCATAATGTCAAAACCATTGAGTGCGATTTGTAATAAAAAAAGTAACCGAATCAGGTATTAAGAAACAATACAAACAAGTTACCTCCTGGCCAGCCAAACCTGGGGATTAAGTTTATCAAAGCCTTTCCAAATCTGCAGGTTTATTAATCCTTTTGCTTTATCATCATCATCGCTTACCGTACCTATTTTCTGCTTGGTGCTTACATTATCTCCTTTTTTTACAGCCACGGTTTCAAGATTGGAATAAACACTTAAATACTCACCATGCCTTATTATTACAGCCGAACCACTTCCCGGCAGGTTGATAACTGCTGTAACTTCGCCCTGAAAAATGGAGCGAGATGAAGCACCTTTATTCGTAGTAATATCAATGCCATCGTTTTTAACAGTAACACCTTTTAAAGTAGGGTGAGCATGTTCGCCAAAGTATTCTGAAATTACTCCTTGCTCCACAGGCCATGGCAGCGAGCCCCTGTTGCCGGCAAAATTACTTGACAACTTTTGTGCTTCTGGTGTAAGCATCATGCTAATAGCATTCTCTTTGGTAACATTCTTCTTGCCTGCAGCTGCTGCTTTTTTCCTGGCTGCTTCTATTTCCTTTTTTATTGCTGCTTCAATGGCCGCCTCAAGCTTCTTCTTTTGCGCCTGTTTTTCTGCCAGTTGTTTTCGTAATAATTTTTCCTGCGATGAAAGGTTTTTCATCAATTGTTCCTGCTGTTGCTTTTCCTGGGTAAGATTTTTTTTCTCCCGCTCTTCACCTACTTTTAAAACTGTCTTTTCCTGCTTCTGTTGTTCAAGTTCTGTTTTCTTTACCCCCAGCTTAATTTGAGTGTCTTCAATTTCAGCTGCCTGTTTTTTTCGGAAGGCACTGTATTCCTGCAGGTACTTTATTCGTTTGAAGGCCTGGTTAAAATCATCGCTCGAAAAAACAAACATCATGCGCTGGTAGCCGTTTTGATTTTTGTAAGCATACCTGATCATGGCTGCGTAGTTTTTTTTCAGCTGCTGCATTCTATTTTGCAGGGAGCTAATCTGATTGGATGTTTCTGTAATGGCACCGCTCAGTTCATTCAATTGCTGGTTAATGGTATTGATCAGTTCCTGCCTTGCTTTCAGTTTCTTGGCAAGCGCATCTAATTGTGCTTTGGTGGCATTTTTATTTTTAGCGTTCTGTTTTAAAAGCCGGTTAGTTTCATCAATTTCTTTAAGCAGTTGCTCTTTCTTTTTTTCTAGGTCTTTCTTGTTACTTTTTGTTTGTGCATAAAACGGCTGTGAAAAAATAAAAAGCAGAATTACCAATCCAATTATTAAACGAAAGGAATTTCTGAAACCTGGAACAAATAATAAATACTTGCTGATCATTGCTAGCCTGAAACTTGTGCGAAAGTATTTTAACTCATCCTGTATAAAGTTTGATGGAGTATAAAGTAACTAACAATGTAGTTGTGAAAACGTTAGTAAAGCCAAAAAAGTATGATTAAAGAAAATAATAATAGAGCATCACGTTATGCCTACCCTATCGACAACAGGAACAAATTGGATTATTAAGAAAGCATATGATTAATGAAACTTTTCCTCCAGGTAATTTTGATTTATTTATTTCTCGGCACAATGTGCTCAAAACCAGAAGGAATGCGAAACGGCATTTCGCCAATTTCACCAATATTAAATTTGGTGTATTCAATTTTAAGCGAGATATTTTTATCGGCAGTTATTTTGGTTTCTGATTTTAAGGGCACTAACCCTTTTTCAGTAAAATGAAAATCTGAGTAATTAGTTTGAAGTGTTTTGTTGATGCGGGCATCTTCCACGTTCATGCTAAGTATGCGATAGTTTGAAGGATCAATATAAAAATCTTGCACAATAGGTTTATTGGGATCTTTATCTTCAAGCGAACGTCTGAGTTTCCTTTTATTGAGTGTACTCAGAATATAATATTTGTCTTCAACATACACACTATTGAATTTTGTTTCGTTACGGTAACCGAAAAAATTTCCAAGCAGCAATGATTCAATCGTTTGGTAGTCAACTTTGATATGAAGTATGTCGGCCAGGTACTCATAATCAGCAACAGCAAATTTGTTATGAATACGGTCGAGCAGCTTTAATGAATCTTTAGTGATAAGCACCCTTGCTGCTTCAACACCCAGTATGGCATTAATAGAAACCCAGATTGCACTGTCTCTGCGAATACGAAGCGTTACATTAAAACTTTTATCTTCATCAACAATGTTTGCTTCAACATTGGCCTTTGCGGTTACCCAATCAGCCTTCAGTTCCTGCATTAGTACTGAGTCCAGAAGTTGCCTGGCGGCCAGTTGATTGGCCGCAACGGTATCAATTTTAATATCCTGCTTTTGAATTGTGGTTAATTTTTGGCGCGACTTACATGAGCTTAAAAAAACAATTGCTAATGAAATGCAAAAAGTAAGGAATTGAATTTGGTTTTTATTCAGCACTTGTTCCGTTGTTTATTACCAGTGAAGCAACCTGTAAGATTAATATTATTTGATTATCGCTTTTTTAGTTTTACCCTTGAATTAATCCTCTCCTGGAGTTTCTGACGGAAACGGAGTATGACTATACCGGCTACTCAACATACTTGCGCTCATTAATTTTTTTGTCAATATGTTCTGATGCTTCTCCTGCCTCTTTAGCTTTTTTCCAATACTCAACTGCTTTTTCAACATCACCTAACTTGAAAAGAATATCAGCATAATGTTCTAACAATGTTCCGTTTTTTTCATCGCTGTTCTTAATTGCTTTTTCCTGCCATTCTTTTGCATCACTGTATTTACCTTGCTGAAATAATACCCATGCATACGTATCCTGGTAGGTAGCATTATCCGGGCTCAGATCGTTGGAAAGTTTGCTCATATCAGCTGCTTTATCAAGCTTTTCTTTTCGTAGCGAGAGAAAATAAGCCCAGTTGTTAAGTACAGGAATATTATTAGGATTTATCTTCAATGCCTTTTCATAATACTTATCCGATTCTTCATAATTTTTAAGATTGTTATAATTATCGCCAAGCGAGGCATAAAACTCTCCCGCTAGGTTGTCATTATCTACAATCAATTTGTAGCCGCTGGTAAGTGACTTTACCGCAGCTTCATAATTTTTAAGTATGCCGTTTGCTACTCCATTAAAATAATAAACTAATGGTTGCTCAGGAAACAGTGACATGGCTTCCCTGCTGTCAGCTTCAAGGGTAGTGTAATCATTTAGTTCGGCACTTGACTGCAGCAATTGTTGCCATAACTGAAAATTATTCCTGTCAATTTTAATTGCCTCGCGGTATTGATCACGCGCTGATTTTGAATCTTTGGACATTGAAAGAAAATCGCCATACATAGCATGCGACATAGCTTCTTCCCCATTGGTTTCAACAAATATTTTTGAAAGTGTAAGTGCCTGTTGCAACATAGTATCATTATGTTGGGCAAGGCCCATGTACGAAACCATAACTTTAAGTTTCATTTCACTCTGTAAATCACGGTTGGCAAATGCCTTCTTCAACTGTTCAAACGATTTTTCATTTTCTCCTTTTGTACGGTAATAATCAGCCAATGATAATGCAACTGCAGGGTGATTGGGTGCAACCTTTTCCATGCGCAAAATGGCATCATACGTTTTATCTGTCATTCCGTTAGCCTGGTATAAATCAACCAGCATGGCATAATACTGTACCTCATCAGGATATTTGGCAATCAACTTTTCCAGCTCTTCAGCAGCTTTGTCCACTTTCCCTAACTTAAGCCATATCCGTTGTTTTTCTCTGATAATATCCGGATCAACTCCGAATTTGACCTCCATGTCATCATAAACCTTTATGGCATCTTCGGGCTTGCCATCAAACATATAGGCTGCAGCACACATAAGGTAGTAATCAGGATTTTCAGGATGGAGTTTAAGCAGCTGCTTATATACATTAACGGCTTCTTTGCTGTTACCGCTTTGCTGCAACAAGCCGCCATATTGTTGCAGGTACCATTCATTTTCAGGATCGGCCTTCATGGCCTCTTCGGCCTTTTCCAGTGCTGAATTAATTTTTTTCTGCCGTTCATAAATACGCGACAACTCGTAATTGGATGCACCGTTCTTCGGATCAATTTTCAGGCACTCTTCAAACAGGTCAACAGCTCTGTCATCATTCCCAAGTATCTTTTCCTTGTTGGCATTTACAAACGCTTTTTCAAGAGCAATCCGTTGCTCCTCAGTAAGGTTGTCTTTCCCTTTTTTCTTCTTTTCATCCTGAGCAGAAACAACTACAGAAGTAAAAAACAGTAAAAGCAGGGTTAATATTCCGAAAAACTTTCTCATTTTATTTTTATCGTATGTGAGAGGTGATTGTAGCTAATGATTCCTTTCAATGCTTAACAAATAAACCCTCGTAAAGGTGAATTAGTATTAAGCCCAGATGAATTTAAGAAGTCATTAACTTACGTGTTATACCGGCTAATTTTGAGTAGCATAATCGCCAATACTCAAATCCTTCATTCGTTCATGGTAAATAACGTGATTTCCTATCATTGAATTATCTATAGCAGCATTGGTAATTTTAGTAGCCGTTTGTATGATGGAGTTCTTTATAACTGATGAATTGACCACAGAATTAGCGCCAATGGATACATGAGGGCCGATAACAGAATTATTCAGCTGAACATTTTCTCCAATGAAACAAGGTGGTATAATAACGCTGTTAACGTTCTTTACATTGGTAGCTATGCTGTTGCGCGGGTATTTAATTTCAAGCACACGCTGATTGGTAAAAACAGTAGCATCTTTATTTCCGCAATCGAGCCATTCAGCAACCTTGCCGGGTAATAATTTTACTCCCTTGTTTTTCATGTTTTCCATGGCATTGGTGAGTTGATACTCACCCTTATCCTTAATATTATGGTCAATCAGGTATTGCAATTCATTGCGCAGATTTTCGCCATCCCTGAAATAATAAATACCGATAATGGCAAGATCAGAAACGAAAGTCTGAGGTTTCTCAACAAAATCAGTTATTACGCCCGCTTCGTTCACCTTTACTACTCCAAATTGTCGTGGATCCTCAATCTTACGTACCCATATTACACCATCAACTTCGGTATTCAACTTATCCTCAGGCGTAAAAAGTGTATCTGCAAAAGCAACAATTACCTTTCCGGTTAAAGCAGGCCGTGCACATAATATGGCGTGAGCTGTTCCTAAAGGTTCGTCCTGGTAATAAATGCTTCCTTTTGCTCCCAGGGTTTCAGCAATTTTTACCAGGCTGTTTTCAGTTTCCTGTCCAAAACGGCCTATAACAAAAGCAATCTCATCAACTTTTTCAGGACACACATTAATAAGATCCTCCATAAGATGTTGCACAATCGATTTGCCGGCAACAGGAATAAGTGGTTTTGGTACTGTAAGCGTGTGCGGGCGCATGCGCTTTCCCATACCTGCCATTGGAACAATAATTTTCATTTTTCTATTTATTAATTCGATTTTGGTTTGAAACTCTTCGTTGTTTTTATCTAATAAATTAAATGGGTACTGTTTACTTAGTTCCTGTATGTCCAAAGCCACCTGCACCTCTTGCTGTTTCTTCCAGTTGGCTGGTAACATTCCAGCTTATTTTTTCGTGTTTAGCAATGATCATTTGAGCTATCCGTTCCCCGTCATTTACTTCAAAATCGTCATTAGAGAGGTTAACCAGCAGTACTTTTATTTCACCTCTATAGTCAGCATCTATAGTTCCGGGTGAATTAAGAACCGTTAAGCCATGCTTGAATGCCAGCCCGCTGCGAGGCCTGATTTGCGCCTCAAAGCCTATGGGTAATTCAATAAATAAACCGGTAGGAATGAGTGCCCGCTGAAGCGGTTTTAATAGCAATGGATGAGCCAGGTTAGCCCGAAGATCCATTCCTGCTGATGCCTCTGTTTCATAAACCGGTAAGGCATGATGGGACTTATTTACGATATTAATGTTCATTTACTGAATGCTGAAAAGTTAAAATTAAACGGAGCGCGAAATTAGGCTTTTTTCGGACGTTCGAAAATGAGAACTACTGCCCCGAAAATCAGTAGTACAATTGTATTGACAGCCATGGTTACCGCCAGAGTTGAGTTCAGGCTTTTATTGGCCAGGTTACTTATAAGCACCATTAAAATGGCCAGGAGCAGGTAACTGAAAATGCGTTTTAAGTTATACGGTACAGGATAGTAATGCTTGCCAAAATAATACGAAAGTGTCATCATAGTGGCATAGCAAATTAAAGTAGCCCATGCACAACCGGTGTATCCCATAATAGGAATCAAAATAACATTGAGAATTATTGTTATTACCGCACCAACCATACTGAACCATGCACCAAACTTTGTCTGGCCGCTCCATTTATACCACATGCTCTGATGAATATAAATGCCCAAACACAAATTGGCTAGCAACAATATGGGCACCACATGAAGCCCTTCCCAATAAACCGGGTTTTTATCGCTGCCAATGAAGTATTTGAAAATATCAAGATAAAGCATCACCAGTAAAAAAACCGATGCACAACCAATCACAAAAAATTTCATCACCTGTGCATAAACCTCGCGCACATTGGATTCTTTCTGCTTAGCGAAAAAAAACGGTTCAGCTGCAAACCTGAATGTTTGAATAAACATACTCATCAGCATCGAAAGTTTGTAGTTGGCCCCGTAAATACCTTGCTGACGGAGCGCTTCTTTCGAATCATGTATCAGGTAAGTAAGAATAATTCTGTCCAGTGTTTCATTAATCATACCTGCAAAACCTGCAATCATTAGTGGCGCTGAATAAGCTACCATTGACTTAAGCAAATCAACATCAATCTTCCATTGGCATTGTAATATTTCTTTATAAAGCAAAAGCAGGGTAAATGCGCTTGAAAAAATATTAATGATAAAAACATATGCAGGCCCTTTTCCGGGGTCGTACACTTCATTTGCAAAGCTCCTTAAAACATCATTAGAGGATTGAAGCATCTTGGGGCACAGCCACAGGAAAAATAAATTCAATCCTACATTCAATACGATTGCCGACAACTTTATAAGAGCAAATTTCCTGGGGCGTTGCTGCCTGCGCAGCATAGCAAACGGAATAACGGATAAGGCTTCCAGTGCCAGGATGATGGCAACATAAAATACATATTCAGGATGCTCAGCAAGTTTCATCAACCCTGCAAAAACATTATCAAAAAGCAGCAGGATTAGCGTGAAGAAAAATGTTGTTACAGCAATAAAAGCAAAAGCAGTATTATAGACTTTCTTCTTGTCTTCCCGCTCACTAAAATAGAAGTATGATGTTTCAAGCCCAAATGAATATAGCACATTAGCAAAGGCTATGTATGCATAGAGGTAAGATATAATTCCGAAACTTTGCGGATTAAGAAAAACCCTGGTATACAATGGGGTGAGCAGCGTATTTAATACTCTGCCGAAAATGCTGCTAAGGCCATACCAGGCGGTTTGTGACGCAAGTTTCTTTAATACACTCACCTTTCAATAAAGTTTATGGCAGGTTATCCTGTTTATTATTCGAATTTATTTTTCAGCAATCAAATTTAATGCGAATGAAAGCTATAGTGTTTAAAAATAAAAACGAGGCCGGGTATTGAACACCGGCCTCGTTTATCTTTAGTAATCTCTTTTTATTTTTTCATTATCCATGCTCCGGGCTCAAGCGATTGTTTTACATTTTGCAGTGCCACATCAGCATCCGACTGATTACCGGCCGCATTGCAGCTAACCACCTGTAAACCTTTATAAGTACCTATTATTTCTGCATCATATCCTTTTGCTATCAGCTCATTCTTAAAATTTTCAGCATTGCCTGCAATTTTAAAACAACCGGCTACTATATAGAATCTTGGTGTGTTACTGTTATTGTTGCTCATTTCTGTTACCGGCACAGTAGTCTTTTCTTCCGGTTGGGTTACCGGTGCGGTCTTCACTTCTGATGTTTCAACAGGTGCTGCCTGAGGCGTTTCAGCAGGCTGTACAGGAGTAATAACAGTTTGATTGGTATGCTTATCGCCAATAGTAGCAACTATTCTTTGCCTGAAAGTATCAATAGGATTAAAACTATTGAGACTTTGAGTTTGATTTATACTTTGTTCAGCCACCTGCGAGTTAATAAGCAAAAATGCCAGTGCTGCTGCAAGTGGTGCTATTTCAAGCAATCGCCACCAGCTTTTCCTGTTATCTGTTTTAAATGCACGTGTGATAGCAATATGATCTGATTCGGTTTTAATAACAAGCGTGTGCAGCGTTCCTAATCCAAATGAATCGCGCAAGTAATTAATGCTGTTATCAGCCGTAAATTGAATGTTCTTTTCATTATCAAGATATAGAACTCCGATTTTATCAAGATTTAGCTTTCCGCCCTGGTTAAGCACTTCCAGGCAATGATCCCTGAAAACTTTTATCATGCCACAAGCTTCGGAATAGTTTATTCCTTGTTGCTTTGAAACATGATGCGCAAGCAAACCATCATTAGCTATCAGGCTTGAATTGAATGCCAGCTTTTTTGATGGGGGAGTGATGGTATGATGAGATGGGTGAATAAATGATGGCCGGTAATTGGCTACAAAGCCTCCGAAATCAGTTACAATTACACAATCGTGATGATACAAAAGTTCGCTTATGTGATTTTCCAAATTCAAGGGTCGTTAATTTTGGACGAATGTAAACATTTCAAAAAATAAAAACGCGCCACAATAACCGGGCGCGTTTTCAGAGAGTATATATAACTGATTAACTTTTTTTCCATTTTATTGTACAACCTACAGCTTTGGTAACCGGTTCAGTTATGGGCTTACCCGCAATAAGCTGGTTCATTGCATTTTCAACATACTTCACATCAGCAGCATCCGGATCTTCAACATTATTATCAATCGCCCCGATATATTTTAAAACAGCTTTGTTATTCTCTTTTGCTACAATAAATACATGTGGTGTGCGGGTAGCACCAAATGCAGTTGCTATTTGCTGTGTTTCATCATACAAATAAGGAAACTGATAACCTTTTTCCTTAGCTAATGCCTGCATATTTTCGAATGAATCATCAGGTACTTCGTCCTTATCATTTGAATTTATAGCAAGCACCGGGTACCCTTGTGAAGCATACATTTTATTTAAGGCAATAATCCGTGATTCATATTTTTTTGAGAACGGACAATGATTGCAGGTAAATACAATGATGAAACCTTTGGCTGATTTATAGTCTGCCATGGAAATCATTTTACCATCAACATTTTTAAGTTTAAAATCTTTAACCTGGTCACCAACCTGGTAACCACCTGAAGGTGTAAACGCAGTTAATACTGCAAAAAGCAGTAAGGCTGCTAATGAGAGTACTGTTACATTTTTCATTTGAATGGAGCTATTAAAGTTTATAGATTAAATCGTTTGAATTATTGCTTGTATGTTAAGGCATTTTCAATCGCATCAAACAATTCATCTGCCTTAAATTCTTTTTCATAAAATCTTCTGTAATGCTGCTTGTTATTTATGATGAGCGTTGCAGGTATTGCACCTGACCATGATGTGTCAACCTTATCAATCCAGGAGTTGTAATTAACTTCATCAAGTAGGTATACCTGTGAGCCAATTTTTCTTGTAACCAAAAATGAATCTACGGCTGCAATTGATTTTTTAAAATCAAGCGAAACTAAAACCACTTTTACTTTGCTGCCGCCATATTTCTTATCCACCTCCTGAAAATACGGTAATTCCTTTACACAAGGCCTGCACCACGTAGCCCAGAAATTGAAAATATACGTAGTGTCATTGGCTTGTGAGAGTAGCTTATTCAATTCTGAGAATTTGATGATTGTTGCCTGTTGCGCATACGACAGGTTAAATAGAAAACTGAATGTCATCAAAATGCAGAACTTTTTCATTGACAGCAAAATTGCTCACAGAAAGCCATAAAATGGGTTAAGGCAGTGTTAATCTTTTAGTAAAGCTTCTGCCTTTACTAAATCTGTTTCAACTGTGATTTTGAAATTATTGCTTTCGCCTTCCACCAGGTTTATACTGTTACCCATTGTTTCAAAAAGTGTGGCATCATCAGTATAATTATGGTTAACAGTATTTTTATAGGCGTCCATTAATTTGTCAAAATAAAAGCACTGTGGTGTTTGAATCATCACCAACTCAGAGCGGTCAACTGGTTCGTTTCCCGAAGAGGTCACCCTACGTAATGAGTCAACTATTTTAATAGCCGGTACTGCATTTCCTTTTATGCTGCATTCATGAAATAATTTTTCGATATGATTTACTGATACCAGCGGCCTTGCCGCATCATGTATGGCAACCATTGCACCTGGTTGAACATGCATTGTGGCGGCATGCATTAATCCATTGTAAACACTATCGCCACGTGTTGTGCCGCCACCGGTTACCAAATGCGGAATTACAAAATTATAACGGGAACAAAGCTGGCTCCACATTTCAAATAAATTCTCATGCAATACCACAATTATTAATGCTTCAGCTAAGTGAAACTTTTCTATGCTATGCATCAAAACAGGCCTACCATTTAAGAGCATGAACTGCTTTGGTACATCAGCATTCATGCGTGTGCTAGTGCCTCCTGCAACTATAATGGCTATCCGTTTCACGTTTTAATTTCCGTTTACAATTTTGTTTATACTTTGAGGAACAAGAAATCGTTTTTATAAAAAATTATTTTGCCGAATATAAAAACAAAGCGGGGAGAAAAATTTTTCTCCCCGCTTAAATATTTTAAACGAAATTTAATTCAGAAACCGAATTAGTCAAGAATCAGCATCGCATCTCCGTAACTGAAAAAGCGATATTTTTCTTTAACAGCTTGCTTATAGGCACTCATAATAAGTTCAAATCCGCCAAATGCGCACGTCATCATAAGCAGCGTTGATTCAGGCATGTGAAAATTGGTGATCATGCAATTAGCCACACTGAAATCATAAGGAGGAAAAATAAATTTGTTAGTCCAGCCTGCTGCAGGTTTCAATTCACCGGCAGTTGTTACAGATGATTCAATGGCACGCATGGTAGTTGTTCCTACAGCACAAATCTTTTTACGCGCAGCTTTTGCTTTGTTTACAATATTAACAGCATCTTCAGCTATTTCAAATTGCTCACTGTCCATTTTATGCTTGGTAAGATCTTCAACCTCCACCGGCCTGAATGTGCCTAAACCAACATGCAGAGTTACTTCTGCAAAACTTACCCCTTTTAGCTCCAGTCTTTTCATCAGTTGTTTACTGAAGTGTAAGCCGGCTGTAGGAGCAGCTACCGCACCTTCATGCTTAGCATAAACGGTTTGATAACGCTCGGCATCTTCAGGTTCAGCTTTGCGTTTAATATACTTGGGTAAAGGTGTATGACCCAGGTTATAAATGGTGCGCTTAAATTCTTCATGCGAGCCATCAAAAAGGAAACGAAGGGTACGTCCACGTGATGTGGTATTATCAATAACCTCCGCTACCAACAGGTCATCATCTCCAAAATAAAGTTTGTTGCCAATACGGATTTTACGTGCGGGGTCAACCAACACATCCCAAAGACGGCTTTCGCGATTAAGTTCACGCAAAAGGAATACTTCAATTTTAGCCCCGGTTTTTTCCTTGTTTCCGTATAAACGGGCAGGAAATACGCGGGTATTATTAAGAATCATTACATCCCCGTCATCAAAATAATTGAGAATATCTTTAAAATGTTTGTGCTCAATTTTACCGCTTTTACGATGCACTACCATAAGTCGGGCATCTTCGCGGTTTTTGGCAGGGTGGGTTGCCAGCAGATTTTCGTTAAAGCTGAACTTGAATTGTGAAAGTTTCATTGATATTTTAAAAACGTTAATATTTCGGTTTACAGTCCGATTCAGGGCCCGAGAAGTGAAATGCTGCCCTAAAACAAAAGGCCGCAAATATAATATGCCTTTGTGCCTATTGTTAAAAACCTATTAAATTTTATTTTTTCCGGCCGATCCTTTAAAATGCTTATTTGGCAAGGGTTTGAAGTAGGCTATCTACTGTAAGGGCGTCTTTTAACAAAAATTTACCAATGCGGGTACGGCATAATTCAGCCAGGTAAGCACCCGATTGCAATGCCATTCCGAAATCATTTGCAAGCGATCGAATGTAGGTACCTTTACTACAAACCACCCTGAATTTAATAACAGGCATTTCAATTGAAATTATTTCAAATTCATGAATCATAACCTCTTTTACTTTTAACTCGGGCATTTTACCTGATCGTGCAAGCTCGTATGCACGCTTTCCTTCAATCATTACCGCTGAGTGTGCCGGAGGAATTTGCAACTGCATGCCTGTAAAACTTTTTGCAGTCTCCAAAATTAACTCCGTTGTAATATGTCCGGTAGGAAAAAACTGATCCGGCTCCTTTTCTAAATCATAACACGGTGTAGTGGCGCCTATAAAAAAACTACCTGTATATTCTTTTTCCTGGGCCTGGTAGGTTTCTATTTCTTTGGTTTTTTTTCCTGTGCATATAATTAAAAGTCCTGTAGCCAGTGGATCAAGCGTTCCGGCATGTCCAACTTTTAGTATGTGGTGTGAAGTATGTTGTTTGAGCGTTTGAATTTTTGAATTTTCATATTCCCTTTTACTGGGAACATCAATTGTTAAGCCTGCAGCTTCGTGGCGTTTTATTGCCCATTTCAGCTTGTTTACTACATCAAATGAGGTCCAGCCTAACGGCTTATCAATAAGTATAACTTCTCCACCCGTAAAATTATATGGTATCATCTTCTATATTAACAGGGCAAAGAAAACAACTTAATACGGCATCCTGACAAGATGGTATGCATTCTCCACTTTTAATTATAGTGTTAAATTGTTATCATTGCTTTTTACATTGAACAACATTGAAAAAAACAATTTCAATATTCTTTTTATCGGCTTTACTGTTTAGTTGCACAGGCGGATGGATTCTATTCCGGTTACGCTTGTTAGCTAATTATACAGAGTTAAGTACGCGGTTAAATAATCCTGATTTGCAGGTTAAGTTTTCAATGTCGAAATCCGTTTATGACCTTGCAAAAATCAATAGCCACGAGTTATTGATTAACGGCAAGATGTATGACATTAAATCAGTTATTATTAAAGATACTCATGTAGAATTAACTGCATTTGCTGATAAGCATGAAGATACCCTGGTAAGTTATTATGAGAATTATCAGAAAACTAAAAAGGACCCTACCCAAAGAGTATTGCCATTTAATTTCTTTTCATTCCTTTTTATTGAGTCATTTAAATCGCTAGATTTTAAAATGCAGGAAAATGAACTATCTTTTTGTTTCCATGCCATTCTGTTTCCAACCAACGAACAACAAGTGGAAAGCCCCCCTCCAAAATCATAAACCAACTAATTAACTGCATACCCAATACATATTTTAACCCATGTTAAAAATTGTGTGCAGCATTAATCAGAATTACTTATCAATTAATAGCTCAGCCTGGTAATGCGGCTGCGCTTAATATCCTTTTTATAAATAAAAAAAACTAAAAAATATGAGTTTGTTAAAACAAGTCCTTGTGGCTTTATTCTTTATATCCATTATGTCAGCATCAGCACAGCAAGCTGATGATAGCACATCAATAAAAGTAATCACGTTAGAGGATGTGGTAATATCTGTAAACAAAACTGAAGAGCAGAAAAAAACTGTCGCCCAAAAAGTGCAGGTTTTAAAAGCTTCTGAAATTGCTGCAACACAATCGCAAACCACAGCCGATGTGTTATCATCAACAGGCAATGTATTTATTCAAAAAAGCCAACAAGGAGGAGGAAGTGTTGGCATTCGTGGATTTGAAGCTAACCGTGTGCTTATGATGATTGATGGTGTACGGATGAATAACATCATCTACCGTGGCGGCCATCTTCAAAATGTGATAACAGTTGATAATGCTGCTTTAGATCGCATTGAAGTTTTGTTTGGACCGTCATCAACCATATATGGCAGCGATGCCCTGGGAGGTGTAGTAAACTTTTTCACACGCAATCCTGATTTTGCGTCAGAAGATGGCATGCAAAACAAAAGATTAAATGCAATGGCGCGCTATGGTTCAATTAACGATGAATTTACAAGCCATGCTGATTTCAACATTGGTGGAACAAATCTGGCCTCTTTTACCAGCATAACCTATTCCATGTTTGATGATTTAAAAGGCGGAGAGAATCAAAATCCATTTTACACATCCAGCTATGGCGAGCGTCCCTATTATGTAGAAAGAATTGATGGTAAAGATTCGCTGGTTAAAAACCCTGACAGGTTTGTACAGGTGGCAAGTGGATATTCGCAATACGATATTCTGCAAAAATTATCCTTCAAACAAAACAGTCGTGTTATGCACGGGCTTAATCTTCAGTTTTCCAATTCAACGGATATACCACGTTATGACAGGCTAACCGATCCCAATTCATCAGGAACCGGATATCGCTATGCTGAATGGTATTATGGACCACAAACCCGTTTGCTTACCGCGTATGATTTAAACATACATAATACAGAATCTTATTTCCAGCATATTCATGCCGATATTAATTACCAAATGCTTGAAGAGAGCAGGCATAACCGGTCATTCGGAAGTCCAAATCTTTCGCACCGTAAAGAAAATGTAAATGTAATAGGCGCCAATCTTGATGTACTTAAAGTTGTTGGCAAAAATGATTTAAGAGCCGGTGTTGATTTTCAGTATAACACCCTAAAGTCAACAGCTAAACGCTAGAACATTGAAAACGGTGCCAGAAGTCCTTTGGATACACGCTACCCCGATGGAGATAACAATATGATGAGTGCTGCCGTTTATATTTCACATAAACTACGTATATCAGATGTGTTAACTTTAAATGACGGGATAAGGTTTGGGGTTACCACATTACACAGTACTCTTGTTGATACTGCCCTCCTGTTCCATTTACCGTATACTACTGCCGATCAAAGTTACCCGGTTTATTCAGGGAGTGTCGGCATTGTTAACACTCCATCACCGGATGTTAAATTATCGGCATTGGTTGCAACAGGGTACCGCTGTCCAAACCTTGATGATTTGAGTAAAATTTTTGAGTCGGCACCGGGTGCTGTAATTGTGCCTAATGAAGATTTGAAACCCGAAAAAACAGTTAATACTGAAATCGGCCTCACCAAGTTGTTTAATGAAAATACTGCATGGGAAAGCACCGTTTATTATACTCACATTTATGATGCTATAGTAACAGATACTTATAAGTATAATGACAAGGATTCTATTTTTTATGATGGAAATATGAGCAGGGTATACGCCAACCAGAATAAACGCAGGGCTTACATTTATGGTTTTTCATCGGGTATTCGTTCACAATGTACCGATCACCTTTCGTTATCATTTAACCTTAATTATACTTATGGCCGAATAAAAACTGACAGCAGTGATTATCCTCTTGATCATATTCCTCCATTTATGATGAACCTAAAAGTAGGATATTCCAATCAAAATTTTACTTCAGAATTTTTTGTAAATTATAATGGTTGGAAAAGAATGAAAGATTACAATCTTGATGGCGAAGACAACGAACAATATGCAACACCGGAAGGAATGCCTGCATGGATTACCTTAAACCTTCATTTAGGATATAAAGTGGCAAAACAACTTACCATTCAGACCGGTATTGAAAATATATTAGATACACAGTACCGCACTTTTGCATCTGGCATTAATGCACCGGGTAGAAATATCTTTGTTGCACTCAGGGCATCGTTTTAACTTTTCTGTAGTGACACTATTGTTAATAGTGTCACTACAATTTTAGTTGGCAACGGAATCAAACTCTTTAAGAATGGATGGCCGGAACAGTTCATTGAACTCAATTAAGAAAAACTGTATGAAAAGGATTGGCTCAGTTCATATATAAACATGTTAATGAATAAATAAAACAGGATGAGTCGCATAGTGCATCTCATGAAATCAATTTAAAAAATCAACCTTAATTGATCCTGATATTTTAGTTTTTCTTTTCTTTGAAATGCATGACTTATTCAAGACATGCAGATAAAATCACTACTACTATGCAAAGGAGTATTTTGTTGTAAATGGTTTTAGAAAATTCGTAAAATATCGAGTATGGACATCATTGAAATTCGTCAAGTGAATTTGGCCGATCTTACTCAATTGCGTTCCATCAGTATGCAAACGTTTATTGAATCATTTGCACACCTTAATACTGCTGATAATATGCAAAAATATCTCGAAGATAATTTGAGTATTGAAAAACTCACTTCCGAACTAAACGACTCCAATTCTGAATTTTATTTTGCTCTGCTCAATAATAAAGTAATCGGCTATTTAAAAGTTAATCACGCGCAAGCGCAAACTGAACTCCATGACAAAAATTCAATTGAAATAGAGCGTATTTATGTACTCAAGGAATTTCAGGACAGAAAGATAGGCCAGGTTTTATTTGACAAAGCAATGAGCATTGCACATGAAAAGAATGCAGAATTTGTTTGGTTAGGTGTATGGGAGAAAAACATAAGAGCAATTAATTTTTATAAGAAAAATGGTTTTATAGAATTTGACAAGCACATTTTTAAGCTCGGCAATGACGAACAGACTGATATAATGATGCGATTGATGTTAAATTAATATGCTAAAAACGTCAGTATGAAAACCTATTTATAAAAGTTGATTATTGAAATTCAGAGACTGGGATAACAGATAATTATGGCTGAAGTTTCAATCCCGTCATAAGGGCATAAATCAGAAAAGTAATTCCGAGAATAATCCGGTAATAACCAAATGCCTTAAAACCGTATTTAGTAAGGTAAGCTACAAAAGCTTTTACTGCTACAAGCGCCACAATAAAAGCTGTAACGCCTCCGAACAAAATAATACGAACATTATCAGGGGTAATCAGTTCTTTATTTTCCCACAGATCTTTTGCTGAAGCCGCAAACATGGTTGGCATTGCCAGTAAAAATGAAAACTCTGCAGCCTGCTTGCGGTTAAAACCGGCAAACAATCCACCAAATATTGTTGCTGCCGAACGACTCACACCCGGTATCATTGAAATACATTGTATGGCGCCAATTTTAAATGCATTAACCAGGCTGATGTCTTCGGTATTTTCATACAGTGTTTTTTTATTCTCGCTCCAGCGATCGAGTAATATCAAAACCACTCCACCAATAATTAATGAAAAACTTACCACGAACGGATTGAATAAATAGGACTTAATGGTTTTGTAAGCAAGCACTCCTACAATCAAGGTTGGCAGAAATGCAACAAACAGTTTTATATATATTGAAATGCCTGTTAAGAAGCGTTTATAGTATAACACCAAAACGGATAATATGGCTGCAAGCTGAATTACAATTTCAAAAGTTTCGGCAAACTTTTTATCACTGATATCCATGAGCGATGATGCCAGGATCATATGCCCGGTTGATGATACCGGCAAAAATTCAGTAATTCCTTCAATAACAGCTATGATAAAAGCCTGGAGGTAGGTCATTTTAGTTTGGGGTTTGAGGGTTGAGGGTTGGGGTTAACTTCAAACCTATTCAATGTTTTACTCTTTTGATTTTTTTACAATTGCAACTACTTCAATTATAAAGCCAATAGTTACCACTACTGGGGCAAGTGTTATTCTGCGAAATGAAAAAATTTCAGGATTAAAAGCAGTCGGATCTTCAACTTTTCCACCCGACATCAATATAAAGCCAACGATAATAAATACAATTCCTGTAATCATCAGGATATAATTCTCTTTTCCAAAAGCAAGATCGACAACATGCTGATTGGTTGCAGGAGCTTTTTGCACACCTGCAGGAGCGCTTGTAGTTTTAGCCGGTGTTGCGGCTTTTTTTGTTACTGCCATTAATGTAATTTTTAATAATTCGGCTGCCCAGCAACTTCTGTTGAGTTAAAATAACTCATTGGCGCGCTTACCCAGCCATTTATTAACCGCGAAGTAAGTACTTATTAGTGAAATTAAAACACCTGCCAGTATTAAGCCTCCTAAAAGAGCTGCCCACATAGTTATATCGTTTACAATAAAGAGATTGAGTTCTGAATATTTGGTTCGTACTAAATATACCAGGCTATAAACCATCAAACCCGCAACTAGCGCAGCATAGAGCCCATGCAACATCGCTTTAACTAAAAAAGGATTCCTGATAAAATTACGGGTGGCACCAACCAGTTGCATACTGCGGATTAACATTCGCCTGGCATACAAATTAATTCTTATGGTATTGTTAATTAATACAACTGCCACAAAAAGCAGTATTGCACTGAATCCTAATATTACTATTGAAATAGTTTTCAGGTTATGATTAATTTTTTCAACCAGCGTCTTCTGGTAAAATACTTCTTTAATAAAACCCAGCTGAGCTGTGGTTTTATCGATTCGCTGAAAAAGGCTGTCGTTTACATATTCAGCTTTAAAGCTAACATCAATTGATGCATTTAACGGATTATATCCCAGGAACTGAACAAAATCTTCACCAAGTTCTGCCTGCAGCTTTTTTGCCGCTTCTTCTTTGGTTATTACGGTGCAGCTGCGTACCATTTCATTGTTTTGCAAGGCCCCTGTAAGCGAATCAATGGTTTGTTGGCTAACCGTATCATTAAGTATAAGCGTTACCTGAAAATTTTCTTTTACATATTGGGCTACTGCATTAGCCTGCAATAACAATACTCCTAATATGCCCAATAAAAACAACACCAATGAAATGCTGATGATGCCCGACAGGTAGGATGATCGCAGTGTTTTGCGTGATAATAAATTAAACTCTTCTAACATACCTTTTTTGAATGGTGGCGAAGGTAGCTAAATAGCATAGTGTAAATCATTGTGTGCAGCGCACTTTACTTCAAATTATCAAAAGCCCAATGTGAAAATCATTGCTGCATTATTTTACCAGGTTTCCTTTATCATCAAAAAGTGCTTCGGAGCGTCTTCCTGAATTTTTAAAAGCTATTAGGTATCTTGTTTGCTTGTCGGCCATATCCAGCTTTTCAGCAAAAGCTATTTTGCTTCCGGGATATTTTTTCTGTAAAGCATTCTTTACCTCCAGGGGAACAGCCGCAGAATCAACCGGGGTTTTATCAAACAGCCATTGTCCATCAAGGGTATAAAATGAGGATTGAAATGCCCCATTAAATTTAAAGGTTGCTTCATAGGTACTGTCAGCTTTCCAAATCCACATTGGAGCAGTAATAGTCGGATATCGCTCTTTAAAAGCTTTTTCATAGGCTTCAGTATCTTGTGCCAATGCAGAATTAACGCTCAAAAATGCATCAGTAAACATTAAAAAGAACAGAACCGTATATCGTACTAATTTTATTTTGGTCATCATAATTTACTGATGTCATTTAATTTATGGTGCAAATCTACATACCTCAACGTTCAAATTTCAAATTTCTACAGTCAAATTTCTACTTTCGCACCTCATTTTAAGCGGGCAATGGACTATAATTTCAGAGCGATAGAAGAAAAGTGGCAGCAATACTGGCGCCAGCAAAAAACATATGAAGTAAAAACTGACCCGGAAAGGCCTAAGTACTACGTATTGGATATGTTTCCGTATCCCAGCGGAGCTGGCCTGCATGTAGGTCATCCTCTTGGATATATCGCATCCGACATTTTTGCCCGTTATAAGCGTCTTCGCGGTTTTAATGTATTGCATCCTATGGGTTACGATTCGTTTGGATTACCGGCCGAGCAATATGCTATTCAAACCGGGCAGCACCCTGCAATAACAACTGAACAAAACATTGCGCGTTACCGTGAACAGTTGGATCGTATGGGATTCAGTTTTGACTGGAGTCGTGAGGTGCGTACTTCAGATCCTAAGTTTTATAAATGGACACAATGGATTTTTATTCAGCTCTTTCATTCGTGGTATAATAATAAAACCAATAAGGCTGAAAAAACTGATACGCTTATTGCTGAATTTGAAAAAAACGGTAATGCCGGTATTGATGCAGCCTGTGATGAAACAAAGACATTTACTGCACAGGAATGGAAAAAATTTTCGGAAAAAGAACAGCAGGAAATTCTGATGAATTACCGTCTTGCATTTTTAAGCGAGGCTATGGTAAATTGGTGTTCAGCGCTTGGCAGTGTGCTTGCAAATGATGAAGTGAAAGATGGTGTTAGTGAACGAGGTGGATTTCCTGTTGAACGAAAATTAATGAAACAATGGAGCCTGCGTATAACTGCATACTCTCAGCGTTTGTTAGATGATTTAGAAACCATTGACTGGAGCGATAGCCTGAAAGATTCGCAACGCAACTGGATTGGGAGGAGCGAAGGAACCAGTTTGAAATTCAACATTATTGGTACTGAAAGTAATCAGGAAAAATTTCAGATTGAAATTTTCACAACACGGCCTGATACGATTTTCGGAGCAACTTACGTTACTCTTGCGCCTGAACATGAATTGGTTTCACAAATAACAACGGCAGATAATAAAAAGGCGGTTGATGAATATGTAACATGGGCAACAAACCGCAGTGAACGCGACAGGCAGGCCGATGTAAAGAAAATTACAGGTGTTTTTACAGGAGCATTTGTTGAGCATCCTTTTACAAAAAATCCGATTCCTGTTTGGGTAGGAGATTATGTATTAGCCGGGTACGGAACAGGTGCTGTTATGGCCGTACCTGCCCATGATACACGCGATTATGCCTTTGCAAAGCACTTTAACCTGCCGATTGTAAAGGTGATAGAGCCACCTGTTGAATGGGATTTTGACAAAGAATCCTATGATGAAAAAGCCGGCAAGTGTATCAACTCTGATTTTTTAAATGAGTTGGAAGTTAAAGAGGCTATAAAACGTGCTATCGATGAAATTGAAAAAAACGAAATCGGCAAAGGCAAAGTCAACTTCCGTCAGCGTGATGCAATTTTCGGGCGGCAGCGTTATTGGGGTGAACCTATTCCCATTTATTATAAAGATGGAATAGCATATACAATTCCTGAAAGTGAATTACCGTTAGTATTGCCTGAAGTGGATAAGTATCTTCCAACAGAAACCGGTGAACCCCCATTGGCACGAGCTAAGGATTTTAATTATAAAGGCTATCCTGTAGAAACCACCACCATGCCCGGTTGGGCAGGCAGCAGCTGGTATTACCTGCGTTATATGGATGCCGGTAATGAAAAAGAACTTGCAAACAAAGCAGCAACAGATTACTGGCAAAATGTTGACCTGTACATTGGCGGAACTGAGCATGCCACAGGACACTTATTATATGTGCGCTTCTGGACAAAATTTCTGAAAGACCTTGGGTACATTAATGTTGATGAGCCTGCTAAGAAGCTAATTAACCAGGGGATGATTCAGGGAACATCTGCAATTGTTTATCGTATTAATGGCACCAATAAATTCGTTTCCCATAATTTGAGAAAAGAATACGAAACAACATCATTGCATGCAGATGTTAATATGGTTGACAATGGTGTATTGGATATTGAGGCATTTAAAAAATGGCAGGGAGAATTTTCCAACGCAGAATTTATTCTGGAAGATGGGAAATACATCTGTGGAAGCGAAATAGAAAAAATGAGTAAGCGTTGGTACAATGTTGTGAACCCCGATGACATGTGCGACAAATTTGGTGCGGATTGTTTCCGTATGTATGAAATGTTTTTGGGGCCCATAGAACAAAGCAAACCCTGGAACACCAATGGTATAACAGGTGTTAGCGGATTTTTAAAAAAGTTGTGGAGGCTGTTTGAAAATGCAAAGTCAAAAGATTTTTCAGGAGTTGCATCAAAAGAAGAACAAAAAGTAATTCATAAAACCATTAAAAAAATTACCGAAGACATTGAGCGGTTTTCATTTAATACTTCTGTAAGTTCGTTTATGATATGCGTTAATGAATTAACTGATTTGAAATGTACCAGCCGCGAAATATTGCAGCCGCTTGCCATTCTGCTTTCTCCGTATGCACCGCATATAGCTGAAGAGTTATGGGAAATGCTGGGCAATGCTCCAAGCGTAACAAAAACTGATTGGCCGCAATACGATGAAAACTATTTAGTGGAAGATGCGTATGAATATCCGGTAAGCATAAACGGTAAAAAACGTTTTACATTAAGTTTATCCCTGAATCTTAAAAATGATGAAATACAAAACGAAGTTTTAGCAGCAGATAAAATGAAAGAGCTGCTTAACGGAGCGTCCCCTAAAAAAGTGATTGTTATCCCGGGTAAGATTGTAAATGTTGTGATTTAAAAAGGCCTTAAAGAAGAAACAAAGCATGGAATTATTAAAACAAAATATTGAAGCATTAATTTTTGCAAGCGAAAACAGCATTTCAATTGATGAAATAAAGAACTGCCTCAAAACAGTTTATGGATGGGAATTAGGTTCAGATGAAATTCGTAATTGTGTTGATGAGCTGAAAGAAAAGTATAGTGCACAGGATTTTTCGTTTGAGCTGAATGAAATTGCAAACGGTTTTCGTTTTCTCAGCAAGCCAGATTATTTCAGTGCTATCCAGGTTTTTATTCAGCAAAAAAACAAAAAGCGATTGTCAACCGCTGCTCTTGAAACACTTTCTATCATTGCATATCGTCAGCCTATATCAAAAGCTGAGCTGGAACAGGTGCGTGGCGTAAGTTGCGATTACAGCATTCAGAAACTCCTGGAAAAAGAACTGATTGAAATTACCGGCAAAAGTGATGCTCCGGGCAAACCGATTCTTTACGGCACAAGCAAACTGTTTATGGATTACTTCGGCCTGAAAGATCCTAAAGATTTGCCAAAGCTTAAAGATTTGCAACCTATAGAGAATGTTATAGGAACATCACTGGAAACAATGGATGCAGAAGAACCGGGTTCAATTACCATAAGAACAGGACTGGAAGATGAAGCCACCGGCAGTTCTGAGGTTAATATTGATGAGCAAGAGCAGAATGAGCAGTCAGAAAATCCGGCCGATGCCAGTGATGAAAAGTAAATATTAAATGAATTTGCATTTGAAGTGAGTGTCTTAAATCCATTTCAAACTAATATTGGAACAACGTTTGAATGCCGACATACAGGTAATTAATTGATCGTATTTAAAATGAAATTCCATAACAGGTATAATCAACATTCAGGGAATGCTTATACTGCTTCTTTAAAAAAAGCAGTTTGCCTGTTGCTTGCCGGTTGCATTACTTTTATTTCATACGCTATAGCGCAGAAGGAATTCAGGTCGCAAAAAAATGATGCATTTAAGCCGGGTGAGGTTTTATTATACCGAGTACACTATGGCTTTCTTGATGCCGGTGAAGCTAAATTGGAAATCATGCCCGAAATGAAATCATTTGGTGCGCGTCCGTGCTATCATGTGGTGGGAACAGGTCGTTCAGTTGGTGCATTCGACTGGTTTTTTAAAGTGCGCGACCGCTTTGAAAGTTATATTGATTCATCAGCCATCATGCCATGGTTTTTTATAAGGCGATGCGATGAGGGCGGCTATAAAATTAATCAAACAGTTACCTTTAATCATTATAAGAATATTGTTACCAGCGAAAAATCTACGCTGGTAATGCCTGATTATTTACAAGACCTGATTTCGGCATTCTATTATGCCCGCACTACTGATTTCAGCACACTGAAAAACGGAGATATTATTCCAATAAATGCCTGGCTGGATGATGCACTTATTCCGCTCAATGTAAAGTTTGTTGGCCGCGAAGTATTAAATACCAAATTTGGCAACATTAATTGTATTATGCTTAGGCCACTTCTGCAACAGGGACGAGTGTTTAAGGAAAATGAAGACATGACCCTGTGGGTTAGTGATGATCAGAATAAAATACCTATACGCGCTGAAGCAAAAATCCTGGTGGGCTCAGTAAAAATGGATCTGAAAAGTGCGAGTGGATTAATGGTTCCGTTATCGAAGAAAAAATCAAAGTAGTAATAAAAAAAATCGCAGGTAAAAAAACCTGCGATTTTTTGTTCTATGTAAAATATCTAAACTGAAATAGAAAATCTATACACTTTTATAAAAAGGTTAATAAATTCAACTTCGGAATTTATAACAGCTAACCATTAAACCCTACTGCACTATTATTTTTTTGGTCGTTGTTGTTTCACCGCTTTCAATTTGCAAAGCATAAACCCCCTTGGAATATTTACTTAAAATAAATTGGTGCTTAGCTGGGCCAGGTGCAGCAGATTGTTGTAACAGCAATCTTCCATCAAGGCTTATTAATTTCAAAGTTGCATTCTGCGATAAATTAGTTTCAACAATAAGTTCATCAGTTGCGGGATTTGGATAAATGCTTAACTCAGTATTATCAAAATCATTTATAGCATTTACACAAACTGTACAACTTCCATAACAAAATGGTGGCAATATTGTATCAGTTTCAGGCACATCAATAAATCGGTTATATCCACCAAATCCATTGGGTACTCCACATGCACTACTGATAACCTCCTGCCCGTTATAAGTGGAATCTTTTAGAAATGTATATTGAATGATTTGTGTCGAGTCTAATGCAACGGTAAAAGTGTAAATACCTCCACCAGCGGCTGTCATGGCATCTACGTTTGCAAAAAAGTTATTGAATGTTCCAGCAATATGCGGTCCGCCCGGCCCTAAAGTTGTTTGCGACATATCTACATTAAAAGTAACATTTACTGTAGCTACAACCGGCACGCATGCTGAGCAGCTGCTAAAACAAACTGTAGCCAACGCAGTATCACTAACCCCAACTGTAAACTCTCGATTATAGCCGCCAAAACCATTAGGTACACCACAGGCAGCTGGTACAGTTTCGTCACCACAACTGTAGGTTGAATCTTTCAGGAATTTATATTGTACAACAGCGCCAGTGTCTAATAATAATGTTGCTTCATACACGCCTGCTCCAACAGCAGTCATAGGTGTTGCCGTTGCATTAAAACCATTAAACGATCCAACCAGGTAAGGTCCGCCCGGACATGGTGTTTCCTGGCTAATATCAACTCTGAAGGTTACATTCACCTGGGTAAGGTTAGCACAGGCAGAGCAACTACTAAAGCATACCGTTGCAAGTGTTGAATCATTCTCAGGCATAACCAATTCGCGGTTATAACCGCCAAAGCCATTTGGAACACCGCATGTAGCAGGAACAATCTCCTGTCCGCTAAATGTACTGTCTTTAAGAAAGGTATACTGTACCGTAAACGAAGTATCAATATTAACTGTTGCTTCATACACATTACCTCCTATGTCTGTCATTGGTGTTGCTGTGGCACTCCATCCGTTAAAGCTTCCTGTAAGGTGAACACCTCCGGCCGCAATTGTTTCATTGGTCATGTCAACTCTGAAGGTGATGTCTGCATAACCCGGAATAACACATGCTGAGCAGCTACCAAAACACACTGTTGGCAAAACTGAGTCGCTGTTAGGTACAACAAGTTGACGGTTACCATTTACATTACAGGCTGCCGGAACCGTTTCATCACCACAAACACTGAATGCACTGTCTTTTAAAAATTTATACTCATAAGTTTGAGTTGAATCTAATGAAAGTGTTACTTCATATACACTTCCCCCTATATCGGTCATGGGTGTTGCAGTAGCGCTCCATCCGTTAAATGCGCCAGCAAGATGAACGCCTCCGGGACAAACCGTTTGTAAACTAAGGTCAACCCTGAAAGTTACATTAACAAATGGATTTGGAGGAGGTATAGCATTAATGGTACCAACCATGCTCGGGGCATGTGGGGTGCATTTATATGTATAACTTCCGGCAACGGTAATTACATAATCAAATGTGGGATTTCCTGAATTGATTGAACTATTCCAGGACGGGGCACCGGCAGGTAGCACAGTATAAATTGAGCCATCGCAGGTGGTGGTATGACTACCCCCCACCCACACCCAGTGCATGGTATCCCCAACAACTGCATTTACATTAGAAGGTGTAAACGAGAAATTGCTAACCTGTACCGTATGCGTTGTGGCAAGTAACTGAATTGCATAAACTGTTGCAAGGAACAACAGTGAAATTTTGTTGTAGAAATTTTTCATAGCTTTTTAAATAATGATTTTGATTAATGGTTGTTCAAAGGAAACGATTTTCGTTCGACTTTATAGCACCCCTTCCACCTTATTACTTAATTAACACTATTTCATCATCAGTAAGCAATGGTTCAAGGCGATATTTTAAAACGATTTGTGCAACCGTAATTACATCTTTCTGGCAATAGGTAACAATGCGTTCAAGATCTTTTTCCTGCCAGTATATTTTCCAAACCATACTTCCATCAATATCGTCTTTGGGGCTTGGTATATTAAAAATCAAAGCAAGAAGGTTGAGTGGCGTATAGCTTTTATAGTCACCAAATTTCCACAGTTCCATGGTATCAAGGTGTTGCACTTCCCATGGTTTTTTTGTTGCCGTATTCAAAAGTTCGGGCAACTTGATTCCATTAATAAGCATACGCCTGCTTAAATAAGGAAAATCAAATTCTTTGCCGTTATGCGCACATAACAAGTGTTGAGGCTTGTTGTATTTTTCGTTTAGAAGTTTTGCAAAATCATTCAATAATTTTTCTTCATCATCACCATAAAAAGATTTTATCCTGAAGTAACGCACTCCATTTTGAACCAATAGTACACCAACTGAAATGCAGATAATTTTTCCGAATTCAGCATAAATGCCCGCTCGGTTATAAATATCTGCGGCTGTTTCAGCTTCTTCCTTTTTAAGATAGGATGCCTTTCGTTCCCATAATTCCTGCCAGGGTTTGCCGAGTAGATCAAAAGCAGGGTGCTGTGGAACTGTTTCAATATCCAGGAATAAAATGTTTTCGAGGTTAATGTTGTTAAGCATGGTATGTTTTAAGGTTTGAAAATTAAATTTCAGGAGATTCGTTTCACGATTTAAATTGATTCGGTTACATCATAGCAGGTGGCATAAATTTTTAGATACTCATCACTTTATTATAACACCTTCTTTCCCAATAATGGGAATGACAGAAAAAAATTCTTTACTGATACTTTCCGGCAGAAACAAATATTTTTTATCGAAGATTTTTTTATCCACATAAAAACTAACCCAGTACTCGTTATTTAATCCGAATACATCAGTAATGATTGGCTCTATTAGCTTAAAGCTCTGGCTTTTCATTTCATCTAAAAAATGCCTGAGGGTTGATGTTTTTATTTGTTCCCCTTCATGCACACCATAGCCGCGTGAGGTTACCAGTACATTTTCAATATCATGTTCCTTTAAATTAAGCAGGTAAACATTCCACACTTCCTGCCCTTCTTCATTCGTTTCGGGTACAACAGCTACTGCTACATCCACCACAGTTTCATTCGGAATATCCTTTAACATGAGTGCTAATTTAAATTAATGCGATTAGAAATCAGGGGGTGATCAAAAAATTTTAATTGTTTCATCAAGATAAGTAAAAATATCTTCAACATATCCATCAGGTGTGCGTTCACCCCTTTTATGTCCAAGCCTTACTATGATTAAATTTTTGTCGGGCACTACAAAAATATATTGCCCTAAAATACCACGTGCGAAAAACACCTGATGCTGCTTGCGGTTAATACACCACCAATGCAGTCCATATATTTTATTGGGCTGGCCATTGTTGTCCAATATCGGGGCAGGTCGTGTTGATTCTTCCACAAATGCAGTGTCTACCAATTGAACACCGTCAAAATTTCCTTTGTTGAGATAAAGCTTGCCGATTCGTGCAAAATCACGTGCGTTAGAATTAAAGCAACAATAACCTTTTTCAATGCCTTCTTCGTGGTCAAGACTCCATAAAGCATTATGTTCAGCATGCAGGGGTGTCCATAATTTTTCAGATGCATACTGGCTGAGTGTTTTACCGGTAGCTTTACTAACTATGATTGAAAGCAGGTTTGAATTGCAACTCTGGTAATTGAAAACTTTTCCGGGTTCGGTCTCAACTTCAAGGTTTGCCATTAAGGTGTACAGGTCATTTCCATAGTAGGCCTCGGTAGTAATCGAAAATGGATTTGCATAAGCCTCATCCCACTTTAACCCGGAGGACATTTCCAGCAAGTGCCTGATGGTGATTTTACTTTTTCTATCCTTGCCAAATTCAGGAACGTATTTACTTACCGGCTCATCAATGCTATTTATTTTACCCTCTTTAAGTGCAATGCCCACTAACACATTCACTATACTTTTCGCAACAGAAAATGAACCTGAAAGTGAGCTGTCATTATAATCTTCCCAATAATTTTCATAAACAATCGAGTCATTTCTTACCACCAGAAAAGCTGTGGTTTTATATCCATCAAGTTTCCATTTCAGCTCATCTGTTATTCTGATTTTATTATAATAAGCAGATAGGTTCCAGGGTTTAGGCTCATTGGCAACAATTGTTCGGTTGTTGAACAGCTTGTAGTCATCTATATCAACAAAATTATAGTAAAAAGCTTTATAAAGATAAGTGCTGCCGGTAGCAATGATTGCCGCATTAGCCAGGAAAAGAATCCAGATAAGTATTACAACGAGTTTTTTCATCAATTTTATTTACAATCAATCAGTATATTTTTAGAAAACTATGTTCAAATTAAATCTACGTCAAATATTTTTTCAAAATTCTGTTTCATTTTTTCCTTCACTTCAGTCATCTCAATGGAGAAACCTAATTCATGCTCAAGTGAGGTTACAGCTTTATCATCAATGCCACAGGGTATGATGTTATTGAAATAATTCAAATCAGTGTTTACATTAAATGCCCAGCCATGCATGGTAACCCACCTGCTTAGCCTGACACCGAATGCGCATATTTTACGGGCTTTTGCCGGGTTTTCAAAATCAAGCCAAACGCCAGTTAGTCCTTGTATTCGCCCCCCAGCTATTCCATAATCTGCCAGTGTAAGTATTACCACTTCTTCCAGGTAGCGCATATACTTATGGATGTCATTAAAGAAATAATCTAAATCCAAAACCGGATAGCCTACCAGTTGTCCCGGGCCATGATAAGTAATATCACCTCCGCGATTGATTTTATAAAATGTGGCTGCATTAATTTCAAGCTGTGTTTCATCAATGAGCAAATTTTTCTCCGAGCCGCTTTTACCCAGCGTATAAACATGCGGGTGTTCGCAAAATAATAAATAGTGCATGGGTGAAAGTTTTTTGTCCTCAGGCAATTCGCGGTTTTTAAGTTTGATATCAACCACTTCTTTCATTAATGATTCCTGGTAATCCCAGCATTGCTTGTAATCTATCAATCCTAAATCTTTGAACACAACTTTCTGCATGCCGCTAATGTAGGAATTTGGGATAAGGAGCCCACAGCATTTCTTTTGTAAGCAAAACAAAAACTAAAAATTGTTTCGAGTTCTATGAACATTTCAGCAGACAATCTGAATGTTATGGATTGACTAAAAATAATCAGCTACTTTCGTCAACGAAAAAATAATAATTAATGGCAGAAGAAATCAATATTGATTTAAACCTTGGCAAACAGGAAAAGTATGACTTATTAATTCCACAAATTAAGGGATTGATTGATGGAGAGAATGATATAACAGCAAACCTGGGCAATATTGCTGCTGCTCTAAAATATGGAATGGACTGGTTGTGGGTTGGATTTTATTTCGTTAAAAAAAAGGTTGCAGGCAATCCATCAGACGTAAACGAAGTGGAAGAATTGGTGTTGGGGCCTTTCCAGGGACCGGTTGCCTGTACGCGAATACAATATGGCAGAGGTGTTTGCGGAACAGCCTGGAAGAGTAAAACTGTAATTATTGTTGATGATGTGGATCAGTTTCCCGGACATATAGCATGCAATAGCTTATCGAAATCAGAAATAGTATTACCTGTATTCAAAAATGACAAGGTGATTTTAGTATTGGACATTGATAGCGAAAGACTGGCTTCTTTTGATGAAACAGATCAGAAGAATTTGCAAAAAGTGATTAACCTTGTAGAAACCTTTTTTTAAAATACTTAATACCAGTGGTGCTTTTTTTAAAACTAAAATCAATTACCGGGAAAGGTTATTCATCCTCTTTCATAGTAATGATTGCCTTTGGGTTAAGTTTGCTTGTAACATCGTGTGCTATCAGGCAAATGCCGGGCGGGGGACCAAAGGATATTCAGCCTCCTGTAATTGTAAAAAGTTATCCTGAAAACTATTCCGTTAACTTCAGCAGCCGCGAAATAAAAATTGATTTTGATGAATATGTCGAGTTAAAAGACCTGAACAAACAATTGATTGTATCGCCAATCATGAAAAGTGAACCTGAAGCTGAGGTAAAAGGAAAATCATTGCTTATTAAACTTCCTGATTCGCTTAAACCAAATACAACTTATACATTAAATTTTGGTAATGCCATTGTTGACGTTCATGAAAGCAATGTGCTGGATAACTATCAATATGTGTTTGCAACTGGTCCTCAACTGGATTCGCTTGAAGTAAGAGGGTCTGTAAAATTTTCTGAAAATTTAAAAACAGAAAAAGGAATTGTCGTTATGCTGTATAGCATTACCAACGATTCAATGGTGTATAGTTCACTGCCTGATTACTTTTCTAAAACCGATTCAGCAGGTAATTTTATTGTACGCAATCTTAAAGAAGGCACTTATAAATTATTTGCACTAAAAGATGCCAACTCCAATTATTACTTCGACAGCAAAAACGAACAAATTGCCTTTTCAAATGAGCTGGTACAGGTGCCTGATACAAATTTTCATAATCTGAAAATGTTCAATGAACCTGATACTGCACCGCATGTACTTAAGGCGCAATATACATCACAAGGAAAAATCATTATTGTATTAACTGCTCCTGCTCAGGGTGTTGAATTAAAAAATATAGATGGTAATAACTTAACAAGTTCATTTCTGACAGAAATTAACGGGAGCTACGATACTTTGTTTGTTTACAATAAAGACAGCCTTGTTGATTCATTACATGCCGTTGTGTTTTATAATAAGATGCCTATTGATACCATCCATGTAAATTTCAGAGCATTAAAAGGAAACAAAGGCCGCGAAGCTGCACTGTTGCCAGCATTCCCGGTTTTCACAAATATGAACGGGAATATTCTTGAAATACCTGATACACTAATCTTAACTTTTTCTGCGCCTATTGAAAAAATAAACAAGGAGCTGATTAATCTTAAAGCTGACTCGACAACTGATGTTCCATTTTCACTGACAATTGCAAACAGTAATAAGAGGAGCTATTTCATAGCATTTAATAAATCTGAAAATAAAAAATATCGTTTATTAATGATTCCTGCAGCTGTTACAGATATTTTTAATCAGCATAACGATACGGTGATGTTTGATTTCAGAGTGCGGGAAGAAAAAGAATATTCAACCGTTGCAGTAAACTATTCGGTTACTGAAAAGAAATACAATCACATCATGCAAATCCTTACAGAAAATGATGCTGTTGTTCGTCAAATGAGCGTTCAGAAGAATGGATCCCTTCGTTTTGAATACCTGCTGCCCGGCAAATACAAAATAAGAGTAATTGATGATTCCAATAATAATGGCAAATGGGATGGCGGTAACTATCGCAAAAAAATACAACCTGAAAACGTTTTCTATTACCCTGATATTGTTAATGCCCGGGCCAATTGGGATGTTGATCTGAGCTGGATACTGAAGTAGTTTTCCATTTCCACAGGCTCAATTCTTATACCCTTTCTTCTCTTTCAACAGAAATCTATCATATTTAATCAGATTTTTCTTGCACAGTTTGTTTTTTAGTTTTTACTTTGCATCACAAAGTACTTTTAACTGCATTATTAAAATGAACTCAGAACAAGAGCAACTTAAAGCAATAAGTGACATACGCCAAATGATGGAACGTTCATCGCGTTTCATTTCACTTAGTGGACTATCAGGAATTTTTGCCGGCCTTTACGCCCTTGCCGGTGCTGCTGCTGCCTACTTGTACGTGGGGCTGGAGTTTCGCACGTCACAGTATTGGGATGCAGCACGCGACTCGCTTGGGAATCCGAATATTGGCTGGTATACTTTCTTTTTTGCAAATGCTTTTACAGTACTTTCTTTTTCACTCATCACAGCCTTTATATTAACGTATCGAAAGGCAAAAAAACAGGGTGCTGCCATCTGGGACAGCACTGCCAAACGATTAATGATTAACATGTCCATACCACTTATTGCCGGAGGTATTTATTTATTGATTTTATTCTTACGATATCATTATGTTGAGATGGTTGCCCCGGGTATGCTTTTGTTTTATGGCATGGCCTTGCTTAATGCAAGTAAATACACACTTAAAGAAATTCGGTACCTGGGCATATCAGAAATTATTTTAGGACTCATTGCATTTTACGATGTCGGGCATGGATTGTTTTACTGGGCTATTGGTTTCGGAGTATTACATATTATATATGGCGGGATGATGTGGTATAGGTATGAAAGAGTTTGAAATTTTGAGTTAAGAGTTTAATGTTTCCTACTACATGTAGTTATTGTAATGATTGAATTAATAAACTCAGAACAGGAAATCCAATACAAGAAGCGTATGATTGATAAACTAAATAAAGCTTTTGAAAACCGGGTGCGGCTGGGCATTATGAGCGTACTCATGGTGAACGAAGAGGTGGATTTCAATTCGCTTAAAGAGATGCTGGAGGTGAGTGACGGCAACCTTGCCAGTCATTTAAGTGCGCTTGAAAATTTGAAGTACATTGATGTGGAAAAAAAATTCATTGGTAAAAAACCAAATACAACTTATGGAGTTACCCGAATTGGAAGGAAGGCATTCACTGAACATATTGATGCTTTAGAAGAATTAATAAAAAGAAAATAAAATAACACAAAACAATACGGAGCATTGAACTCCGTTTAATTTTAAATTTACACTTTGTATTTCAAAGTACTCTGAATAAAATGAATTCATCGTTAATGCATAACAAAGAAATGCAGGCTGGCAGAATAATTACTTCTACTAACCAGGTAATAGGCATAATTGCCATTGTGCCAGCGTTGCTCAGTTTTATATGCACTGCTGATGCATTTTTGCGATCCGGCTCTTCAGGTACCGATCGTTTTCCTGAACCTGCTGCAGGATTGGAGGAGAAAGTTCTTTTTAGTATAGCATCATTATTACTCATTGCTTTTTATCGCTATGTTTTTATAAATCCGTTTATAAATGCCGATAAGATAACAGATAAGCAGATGAGGCTAAATTACTGGTTGCAGGTAATCACCATCAATTTACTGGCCCTTGCACTGTTCATTTATTTTATGGGTGATCAATTTATACCACGTTCATTATTTCCCGAAAAGGAAATTCAAACGGTGGTATACCTGTTTATTTATCTGCCATTTATTCCCCTGCTTATTTCAGTTTTTGGTTGCTTTTATAATCTGAAACAATCCACTAATAACAGTACTTTCTATGAAAACTAAATCACAACTCAAACCTATAAGACGATGGATAATGACATTCATCATCCTTCTAATTTTAAGCGGAGTAACAGCATTTCCTATTCAAAGCGAAATCAACCTGATGATGCAGTACAAAAATTTTTTTCCGGCATTTATGATGGAGTGGTTACAACGAATACATGAAGGTGTGAATGATGTATATGCTAAATATCCCTTCATAGCTTATGGAACTGACTGGCTTGCTTTTGCACATCTGGTAATTGGTGTTGCCTTTATTGGCCCGTATCGCGACCCCGTTAAAAATATTTGGGTGATTGAATTCGGAATGATAGCATGCATAATGGTTATTCCACTTGCACTGATTGCCGGTGCAGTGCGTGAAATTCCACTATGGTGGAGATTGATTGATTGCAGCTTTGGAATTTTCGGAATTATTCCATTGTGGATAGTAAGAGATAAAATTTTAAAAATGAAACAGGAAGTGGTGATATGGTAATTGCATTGAATTGTGTAGTTGAAAATTAAAAACGGTCAAACAAAAAAGAAATAAAAAAAATTAAAACAAACATTATGAAAAAGAACGATTGGATTCTGCTGGCATCAGTTGCTGTTTACAGCTTCTTGTTTTATGCACAAACGTATGGCATTAATTTTTTGCTGTTTACATTTTTCATCATTGCCATGCTAATTATTAAGGAAAAAACAGTGGTACAAAGTAAATCCTGGATTGTTGCAGCCATTGGCAGCATTGCTTCTGCAGGTTCAGTATTGCTATATGGAAACTATTTAAGCTTTATAGCTAATATCATATCACTGAGTATTCTTTCGGCACTAAGCTTCAGCGCAAGCACATCAGCATTGTTTGCATTGTTGTTTGCATGGTATAGTTACATAAGTGCTGTTGCATTTATGGTAATGGATTATTTACAGCGCAAAAAGAAAAAGCTCGAATCATCACACCCGGTTTCGGTAAAACTTTTGCTCTTTTTAATTCCGTTTATAGTGGTGCTTATATTTTTCTTCCTTTATAAATCATCTAATCCCCTGTTCAATAATTTTACGAAAAACATCAATCTTGATTTCATTTCATGGAGCTGGGTAAGATTTACTTTGCTAGGTTTCATTTTGCTTTATGGATTTTTCTATCACCGTGTGATACCGGTTTTCAAAAAAGCTGATGAAAACGCATCCAGTGATTTGAGCCAGGAAAAAAGCGGATACAAAAGCTGGTTTGGAAATTCGTTTACACAGCATCATGAAATTCTTTCAGGCGTAATTCTTTTCGCCTTACTGAATGTGCTATTACTTACGGTTAATGTGCTTGATGTAATTTACATGTGGCTGGATGGCGGACTGCCAAAAGGTATGAACTATACCGACTTTGTGCACAACGGTACAGAAGCACTTATAACCTCTATAATTTTTGCAATACTTATCATCCTGTTTTACTTCCGTGGATGGCTCAATTATTTTGAAAATAACAAAACAATCAAGCTGCTGGCCTACCTGTGGATTGCTCAGAATATTTTTATGGTGGCATCAACTGCTTACCGCAACAATCTTTACATCGAAGATTACTTCCTTACCTACAAACGTATTGGCGTGTATGTGTACCTGTTACTATGCACTTTTGGATTGATCACTACATTCATCAAAATTAAAAACCTGAAAAGCAATTGGTTCTTATTCAGAATCAACTCATGGTTGTTTTACGCTGTGCTGGTGATAAGCACTTTTTTCAGATGGGACAGTATAATAACCAAATACAACATTAAGAGTGCAGAAGAAAGGCGAAGGCCCATTGATAAAAATTACCTGGTGGATTTATCATACATCAACATGCCGCAATTAATACTGATGAGCGACAGCTTAATTAATAAACGAATGATTGATGAAGATGAATCGGAAAGCAGCATGGGCTCTAGCTTCAGCTTTAAGAGAAAATATTATGATTACTACAATGAAGAAAAAGATTTTAAACCGCGGATGCATTTGAAGTTGTATAACTTCTTCAAGGAATACGAAGAATCAGAATGGCAATCGTATTGCATTATAAAGCATGAAAAATTTTATGAAGTCATGAACCTTGTTAAGCAAAACAAAATCAACTCACTTCAGTTAGGAAAAAATGGTTTGATTACGATGCAACCATTTGCACGAATCAGTAATTTAAAGTCGCTGGATTTTAACCATAATCAATGGAAAGATATTACCGAGTTAAAAAACTTCCCCGGACTTGAAACACTTGATATTTCATACAATCCCATTGATACAATAAAAACACTCCCTCCCCTAATTCATCTTAAGACCTTAAATATTTCCAATAATAATATCTATCCGCTTTCTAAAATCGGTGAGTGGAAATCGCTTGAGCAATTGCAGGCACGTGAATTAAATATTTATGATTTGAAATCACTTCCAGCGTTTCCAAATCTGAAGAGCCTTGATTTATCAGAGAATCACTTAACTAATTTCAGCTTACTGAATAAGTACCCATTACTAGAAGAACTTACACTTGATAACACACTTGATCACTATAATTTTAATTTCCCGGTTATGCCAGCAATGAAAAAGCTGTATATGCATGCTAATAATAATGCCATGCAGCAATCCTACCTGGTGGATCGCTTTGTTGCTTTTCCAAATCTTACTGAACTTGATTTAGGAGGAAATCTAATTTCAATTATTCCAGCAGCAAGTGATACATGTGATGCATTGGCAAAAGAACAATTCTGTAAATCACTGCAAACACTAATACTATCCACCAATCGAATCAGTTATTTAAACGGAATTTCAAAATTTGAAAACCTGGTAACTCTGGAATTAGCAAGCAACGACCTGCAAAACCTGGATGGAATTGAAAGTCTAAAACATCTCAAAACACTAATTTTAAATCATAATGACAATCTGAAAGATATCAGCAGTTTAAAAGAAGCTGATTCGCTTGAATCGCTTGACTTATCAGGTTGTAAGCAGGTTATCAGTTTTGATGCTATTGGTAATTTAATGCAACTCTCCTCGCTTGATGTTTCGCAAAGTGGATTTAATAATATGAATGTGCTGGCTAATCTTAATCACCTTTCATTTCTTGATATCAGTTATAATGGCATTAACAACGTTGATATCTTACAAAACAAATCATCACTTCGCGAATTGATTATTTCAGGCAACAGGATTGAAAACCTTAAACCACTTTATGCGCTCAAACAATTAAAACGATTAGTTGTAATGGGCGTTAGCAGTATTGATGAAATAAGAAAACTAAAAGCAGCATTACCAAATACAGAAATAATAAGCAATATGAACGACAGCGAATTGATCAACGCAACAAGCGCTGAAGTTGAAGCCGCTATTGACGCCATACCTGCTGCTGTAAATTAAAAAATTCAAAATATGAAAGCATTACACTTTATAGCACTTATAAAAAACGCATTCATCAGTTTTATTTTAGGACTGCTGTATGCATGTGTTTGTATTATTTTTTTCAATGACATTGCCTATGTTGACGGTTACATTGAGTTGATGATAGGTCTTGTGCTTGTGTTTGTAAGTTGCGGAGTAATTAATGTAATAGTGCTTCCGGTTATCACATTGATTGACAGAAGAACAATGGAAAATCAATCATTCAAAGAATTAATGCATCGGTATCTGCCCATTTTCGCTGCACCCTTTATGATCATCTTCGGAGTATTTGTTTTAGCTGAAGTTGCAGCGCCCGAAATAACTATGTATGTATTCTTAGTAATGCTGGTTGCTTATACTAACTTGTATGTTTATATAAATCTGGTGAAAGCAAATCTTGAAAAAGAAAAACTAATAATTAATGAATCCACAAGCTAGCGTAACACAGTTCCTATTGAAAGGAAAAAAATCATCGCGTACATTAAAGTCAAACACAAAGGTTTAGTCGTTCTTTTTTTGACTTCACATATAAATACTGATATCAAAAAATTAATTAATGAAATTTTTTAATAAAAACATTTTAAACCTCACAATCTTCAGCATTGCCATGGGGTTTATGGAAACAGCTGTGGTAGTATACTTGCGTGAGTTATACTATCCGTTCGGATTCAGCATACCAATGGTGGGTATGAGTAAGCATATTATTGTAACCGAACTTTTACGTGAAGCTGCAACCATAATCATGCTAGCCATGGTTGGCTTCATGGTTGGTAAAACATCAGTGCAGCGCTTTGGTTATTTTATTTACTGCTTTGCCGTGTGGGATATTTTTTATTATGTGTTCTTAAAACTATTGCTCAACTGGCCTGAAAGTTTTTTGACCTGGGATATTCTATTCCTTATTCCTGTTCCATGGCTTGGACCAGTTTTAGCACCTGTTCTTATTTCACTTAGCATGATTTTATGGACTGCATTAATTGAACAGTTTCAAAAATCCATTTTGCTTAAAACATGGATTTTATTTTCAATTGGCAGTGTGCTTATCATTTGTTCATTTATCTGGGATTATATTATAGCAATACTAAATGGCGTTGATGTAATTCAATTTGCTGCAACCTTTAAACCTGTAACATATAACTGGTGGGTTTTTGCAGCAGGCATGGCTTTTATACTGTTTGACATTTTTACTTACTACAAAAAATCAGAAATAAAATAAATGGATGCATGTGAGCGTAACTGAAAAAGCATTTTGGTTAATCAACAAACAGCTATTTGGCTCAATGCTATTCAACTAATAAAATTAAATATGGAAAAAAGGAGAAACGAATTATTAAAAGTACTTGTAGCATCATCCACCGTAAGTGTGTTGTTATGCATTGCGCGTATGTTCTGGATGGACAGTTATCAGTTTGGATTTTTACTGTGGAATTTATTCCTGGCATGGATTCCATTTCTTATAGCACAGCAAATGAAATTACAACAACCCAAATGGATTCATTACACGTTATTCCTATGTTGGTTGCCTTTTCTTCCTAACGCACCATATATAGTAACTGATCTTGTGCATCTGCATCATTATAATGGAAAAGCTATGTTTTGGTTTGATATGTTCCTTATCTTTTCATTTGCATGGAATGGCTTGATACTTGGCTTTCTGTCGCTGAACAGAATCCACCAATTGCTGAATCATTATTTCAGTAAGCAATTAAGCTGGGTAATAATTTTTCTTTTAATTAACCTATGTGGTTATGGTGTTTACCTTGGCCGTTTCGACAGGTATAACAGTTGGGATATAATTTCCAATCCAGCTGAATTGTTTTCTACTATTTATTATGACTATCGTCACCCCATGCATAACCTTGATGCATTAGGATTCTCACTGCTGACTTCCACATTTATAATGATTTTTTATATCACCCTGGTAGTGTATAAAAATCAAAAGTTATCCGAACAAATTATTGAAAAGAGATAAGTTTGCAAGCAATCAGCCACCGGGATTGTGCTGTTATTTGTATAAAAATGGAATCAAAAAAATTTTCAACCAGGGCACGCGCAAAAAGTTTTACCTATGCATTCGCAGGCATCCGTTACTTTTTTAAAACTCAGCATAATGCATGGTTGCATGCTGTTGCATGTGGACTCACAATACTTTTAGGTTTTATTTGTCATCTTAATGCAATTGAATGGTGTATTATAATTCTCTGCAATACCATCGTTTTCATGGCTGAAATGTTCAACACAGCAATTGAGTGGTTAACCGACCTGGTAAGTCCTGAATTTAATCCGCTGGCTGGCAAAGTGAAAGATGTGGCTGCAGCTGCTGTGTTATTTAGTGCAATTGGTGCAGCAATTGTGGGGTTGATTATTTTTTTGCCAAAACTGCTTTTGCTTTTGAGTTGATCGTTGAAAACAGATTGATATACTGGTTTTACTTTCGTGAACGTTTTTTTGCAAGTACACTTTTCAGAATTGAGATGAAATAATTTTTTAAAAAATTAGGAAATAACTACTCAATCATAAATCGTGTTCGAAAAATTCTCATAAAGAATATTTCAAATGCTTATTACATTTTCACTGTTTCACTTTTATGAGTTTAAATGCCTTTAAGAGTTCAACCCAAAATGTTGATACAAACGCAATCATAAGTATTATTCCAAAATCATTAATCCCCAACGGCATAACACTAAACAAAACAGCCAGCCCCGGCAAATTCAGAATAAAGATCAATAGCAAAATTGAAACAAGGATAATTACTGGTATCAGGTTGTTTTTACGCCTGATGGTTTCGATTATTGAATTAGTAAACGACCGATTGATGAGTGTCAGAAAAATATTGCATAAGATGAGCGTTGTAAAAATATAAGTTCTTAAGAGTGTTTCATCTGTACTTATACTTTGAACATAATATCCTGAAGAAATGCAACCAATTGTTATTGCCAAACCCTGCCAGATGGTAACCCAAAGTTCATGCGCATTTAAAAGTTTATTGCCTGAAGATTTAACGGGGCGCATAAGATCCTTGTCAGGCACAGGCTCATTTTCATAAATTATTGAACAGGTTGGCCCCATTATTAGTTCAAAGAAAATAACATGTATGGGAGCAAATAGTAATTCAGGCAACCAGTGAATGAATATGGGAAGCGTTACAAGTAATATGATAGGAATATGAATTGAAATAATATACCGTATTGCTTTGGTAAGATTCTCGTTGATTCTGCGGCCTAAAAAAATTGCATCGGTCATATTACCAAGATCATCTGTTGAAAGAATAAGTCCGGCTGCTCCTTTGGCAACATCGGTTCCTCTTTTACCCATCGCTATGCCAATGTGAGCGGCTTTAAGAGCTGGTGCATCATTTACACCATCACCCGTCATTGCAACTACCTGCCCTGACTTTTTCAATGCATTAATTATCCGCAGCTTTAACTGAGGTGACACTCTTGCAAAAATGTTGGTAGCCGGAGCAATAGTTTCCAGCTGTTCATCCGTTAATGCCTCCAACTCATGACCAGTTATTACCTTGCCTGTGCTAATATGTGTCTGTTCTGCAATTGCTACAGCAGTTTCTTTAAAATCACCAGTTATCATTTTCACTTCAACGCCCGCTTTATTTATATCATCAATAACCCGTGCTATATACGGATCAGGTGGATCATAAAAAGAAATTAATCCGGCAAACTCAAATGATATTTCTTCCTGGCTTTCAGGTGGTTGTTTTCCGGTCCACAGTCCGCGTGCTACTCCAAGTACCCTTAGTCCTTTACGAGCATAAGACTGACTTTGCTCAAGTACATTGTTAGCCTCACTTTCACTTAACCTGCATTTATTCAAAACCCCTTCTACAGCTCCTTTGCAACTCACAATATAGTTGTTGTTCAAGTCCCTGTATATATGTGTCATTACAGGAGGTACTCCCGACAGCGGGAACTCTTTCACCATTTTAAAATTAACCCGTTGATCGCTTAATGCTACCTGGGAATAAAACTGATGAATAGATTTTTCCATTGGATCAAAAGGCTGCTCTTCACTGGCCCACATAGCATACTCAAGTACTTCGTCAGGCTCAGGCTGCCTGTTAAAATCAATTTCATGTTTACTTTTAAAATTAAAAATTTTGGAAACACTCATCAGGTTTTGCGTAAGCGTTCCGGTTTTATCAAGGCATATTACTGTTGCTGCACCCAGGGTTTCAACAGTTTTCGGGCTTCGTGCAATAATGCCGAAACGCAAAAGACGGTAGGCGCCCAACGCCATAAATGTTGAGAGTGCAACAGGAATTTCTTCAGGGAGTACAGACATGGCCATGGTTAAGCCATGTAGCAATCCGTTTAAAAAGCTACCGCTCTCCCACCAATAGTATGACCATACAAAACCAAAAGCCATGCTGCCGGCTATCACCATAAGTTTTACAAAACCAGCAACCTTAACCTGTAACGGAGTTTTTTCATCACCTGTTTCTGAAACCAATTTACCAATACCTGAAAGCACTGTGTGGCTGCCAATTGCTTTAACTTCTGCATAGCAATAACCGCTTACCACTAGTGTTCCCTGCATTATGGTTTGCGATTCCGATTTATCAACCGAAACCGACTCACCTGTAAGAATTGCTTCATTAACTGAAAAATCATTGCTGGCTATTATAACTGCATCAACAGGTATAACAGTCCCTTCTTCACATATGATTAAATCTCGTGTAACAATTTCTTCGGTATCAACTTCAATAGCCTGCCCGTTACGAATAACATGTGCTTTGTTTTTTGTTATGCGACTTAATGCCTTTACTGCTTTCTGGCTTCTGAAATTCTGAAACACATCTATACCCGAAACAAATAGTAATGCTGCAAGCATTGTCAGAGCCTCTGAATACTCGCTGAGTAAAAAATAAACTGCACATGAAACCAATAATAAAATAAACATCGGTTCTTTTACAGCAGCAAGCAGGTTGTCTAAAATCACATTTTTATGGTGGGGAAGTTTGTTTTCACCATTCCTGCTGCGCTCCTGCAACACCTCTTCATCCGATAAGCCCTTTAAATTTTGTTTTAAATCGCTGTTATTGTTCATACGATTATAAAAAGCAATTATGATTGCAATATATAGTAAAAGAACTTTAATGCTTTCTTCAATTGACTGTCTTCAATATCTTCATCGGTTTACAAGTATTCGTTACCGGAATCATAAGGCTTCAAACCTAATCATACCATAAAACCCTAAACAATTTTTCTTTACTTTAAACCTTTTAAAACGGCCTTCGTCAAAGGTCAATTAATCAAACAATTACATCAATGAATTATTCTTTAAAAACCTTTATGGCTGTTGCATTTATTGCACTTGCTGTTAACGCTAATTCACAATCATTGCCGGCAGAAATGCATCTTTCACCTGATGGCAGGCAGTTGTTTACTGGCGATCTGCCTAATACAGGATTATATGATCAAACAATTGTTCGGAGTATTTATCTGACTTTTACGCAGCCTAACTACTGGGCGCTTTTACAAACCAATTATCAAACGCATACCGATTTGCCAGCAACAATGGTAGTTGACGGCATTACTTATGATAGTGTTGGTGTGCGATTTAAAGGTCAAACCAGCTATTCGCAAACCATGAGTTCACAGAAAAAATCTTTCAATATTTCACTGGATTATGTTTTTCCTAACCAGGATATCATGGGCTACAAAACGCTTAACCTGAATAACTGTTTTCAGGATGAGTCGTTTTTAC
>JBGARN010000026.1:0-38568 GCA_044230205.1 Bacteroidia bacterium | reverse complement strand
ATAACCTTACTTCAGGATTTAAATTTTCAAAATAGGTGTTGGTTAATTTAATGCATTCCATTGCTTCTTTTACATCATGAGCTCTTAAAATCAGAGCACCATTAAGCAATGCAATAGTATGCAGCACTGATGTACCATTAAGCGCCTGTTGCGGGTTAACTTCAAGGACTTTGCAAATCATAGATTTACGTGATAATCCTGCCAATAGCGGAACATCAAGCATTTTGAAGTGCGGCAATCCTGCAAGCAATTTGTAATTGTGTTCAATGGATTTTCCAAAACCAAAACCCGGATCAACAATAATATCAACTACCCCCAGTTGCCTGAGTGTTGACACCCGTTCAACAAAAAAATCAAGCACCTCCGTAACTACGTTTTCATAATGTGGGTTATGCTGCATGGTTGCAGGCATGCCTTGCATATGCATTATGATATACGGAACTTTTAAATGTGCTATAGTTTTAAACATTTCTTTATCACCATTGCCGGCAGTTAAATCATTAATTATATGTGCACCGGCATCAATGGCCTGCATTGCAACTTCGCTTCTGAAAGTATCTACCGAAAAAATAATATCCGGAAATTCTCTGCTTAACAATTTTATAACAGGCAGCACCCTGTTGCATTCTGTTTCGGCATCGGGTATTAAAGCACCGGGCCGTGATGAAAAACCACCCACATCAATCATTAATGCGCCTTCATTAATCATTCGGCTGCATTGCTTTAGTATTTCATCCTCTTGAATATATTTGCCTCCATCAAAAAACGAATCAGGCGTTATATTTAATATCCCCATAACACAAGGTTTGCTGAGGGTGATTAAACGGCCACCGCAGTTAAGCGTAGTATGTGAACTTGCAAACATGTATAAATTTCATGCACTGCTCATTTAGAATTGATGAACAGACTTACATTTAAAATTTTTTAAAACTATAAAATAACATTATGTGTTTAAGACATTGAAATAATAATTCGGGCAAATATAGTTTTATCCATTGCAGGATAATTTACAATTACGATTAGCTATATATGCTCACTCACATACCTGAAATTAATAAACATTGTAATCAGTAAAATCATTTCAATACATAAATAAAATTCGAACATGAAGTACATTGTTAACATTATCCGCATACTGGTAGGATTACTTTTTATAGTCTCAGGATTTGTAAAAGCAGTTGACCCGCTAGGTACCAGTTATAAAATGCACGATTACTTTGCAGCTTTCAGCACACTGGGGTTACATGGATTCTGGGAGTGGATGAATACCATTTCGCTTCCCATTGCGGTAATAATGATTGTTCTTGAAATGGTAGCAGGTTTTGGCTTATTGCTTGGATGGGCTAACCGCTTTAATGTTTGGTTGTTGTATTTAATGACCATGTTCTTTACTGTGTTAACAGGTTTTACCTATTTATCAGGATTTTGTCCTACCCCGGCATTTGCAGTGGCATCAATTATCATTGTGGCATTGTTTACGCTTAGTGCTGCAAAGTTCAACCAGCCTTCAGGCAAAAAGTACCTGCTCATTACAATAGCATTTACTATTGTTTACCTGCTGATGCTTAAATATTCCTCAATGCTATTTAGTTGTTCATTTGATGAAACCAAAATGAAAGTTACCGATTGCGGTTGTTTTGGTGATGCTTTAAAACTTAAACCATGGGAAACATTCTGGAAGGATATTGTACTTGATGTACTGATCTTTATCTTAATTATAGGCATGGATTACATTAAACCGTTGTTTAAAAATTCCATCACCAACTTACTTGTATCTGCAGGCACAGCTGCCTCCATATTGTTTTGCTTTTCCAATTATGCATGGGGATTACCAGTGATTGATTTCAGGCCCTATAAAATAGGTAATAACATACGTGAGTTGCGTCAAATGCAAAAGCCGCGTGTAAGTGACTGGGTATTTATTTACAAGAATAAAAAAACAGGTGAGAATAAAGAATTTACTACTGCACAACTGAGCGACATGAACAGCGATGACTGGGATTTTGTAGATCGTGTTGAGAAAGTGATAGATCCGGGCATACCTGCAAAAATTGACGGTTTTTACATTAGTAATGAAGACGGAATTGATATCACCGATACGTTATTGTCTGATGCCGGTTATTCGTTGATGGTAGTTGCCTATCATTTAAGCGAAACCCACAAGGAAACATTTACTGAAAAACTTAACCCGCTTGCGGCAGCATGTGAAAAAGCCGGTGTTGATTTTTATTGTGTAACCGGTGGTGATATACCTGCAGATCCGTTCAGGCATGAATTGCAAACTCCCTACCCGTTTTATACTGCAGATGAAACTCCGCTTAAAACAATTATAAGGAGCAACCCAGGTTTAGTGCTTCTTAAAAACGGAGTGGTTATTAACATGTGGCATTACAGGCACATTCCTGATTTTAGTGAGCTCAATGAAAATTATTTCAGCAAAAAATAATTATTCATTTTTCAATTTCAAGTTGTTGCTTTAACCTTTATTTTTTGCAAGTGAATATTCATTCAATTTTTAAGATGCTGCTTCTTGCATGCTGTATTATCTGCAGCAATACACATGCACAGGTAAAAACTCCTTGCACACTTATTCAAAATGATATTTTTAAAATATCACGCAGCCTGATTATGGGTAATGGCCCTGTTGTTTTTAAAATGGCAGTAAACAACAATAACCAGATTGCAATCAGCAGCTGCAATAAAAAAGTAATTTACTTTCTTTCAGCAAATGGCGATGTGATTGACAGTTTATCAACTCCGTTTAAAACCTGCATACGGAATATGGAATTTGATGAAAACAACAACCTGCTGCTAATTGAAAATACCGAGGCCTATGTTTACCGCATTAATATGCCTTCAAAAAAAATTGAACAGTTGCCCTATAATAAACCCGAAGACTGGTATTATTATCAAAACCAGTATTTCCAGTATTTTGAGCTGAGTTCAGTGCCGGCATACTACTATAACCCCAACTATATACAGGAAAATTATTTTACACGTTTTCCTTATGGTTACAATCTTTACCTGAGTTATAAAACCAAATTGCTGTACCAAAGTAATTTTAATTTCATTAAACGCATTGGCGATAAAAAAACCTATGAAGGTTTAAAGAAAAAAGATTTATGGTTTAGCGACCTTATTAATAATAAATCAAAAATTCTGCTGATTGACGATACTACTAAACGCGCTACTTACTTTGACCGCACACTTAAGCTTGTTACAGAAGATTTTATACATGAACAAAGTGAAATTATCGATTGCGGTCAGGGAATAACCGAAGCTGCGCAGTTTGATTTTTGTGTAAACATGAAACAGGATAAGATTTATGGCATAAGCACTTTTGATAAAAACTGGCTATACTTCAGTACCTGGCAAATGCCGGATTTTCTACCCCGCTAATAATTATAAGCCCGGGTAAAGCCATGGACATACACAATGCATTATTAAAAGAACAATCGAAAAAACAGGTTAATTTAATTGTGAGTTATATAAGCAGTAACCCCAAACTCTTTGACGAGTTAATGCGGTGCTTTTTTAGTGACAACCAAAAATTAAAACTACGTGCAGGCTGGTGCTTAAGTTATTGTATAGAAAATTACCCTTCTCTAATTAATCCTTATTTAGAAAAACTGCTGCCGATATTAAGCCAGCCAGTTCACCAGGGTATTAAACGAAATATTGTTCGTGCATTAATGTTTGTTTCATTACCTGAACATTATGAAGCAATTGTTGCCAATACCTGTTTTGAACTATTGAAAGCCGGTGATGAATCAATTGCAGTTAAAGCAAATGCAATGACTGTACTGGCAAATATTTGCAGCATCCATCCTGAAATGAAATACGAATTACAGCAAGCTATTAACCTTCAACTGCCTTACGCAAGCACAGGATTTAAAGCACGGGCTAAAAATATTTTAAAGCAACTTAATACCATTAAATGATACATTCGTGCAAGGCAAATGTGTTGCATATTTTTAAATCACTTCTTTAATTCCACATTGATTATCAGAAAAGCAAAATGAATATGACATCAAACATTCTGATGATAAAAAACATGGTATGTCACCGTTGTGTTATATCAGTTACAGAAATATTGACATCGCTGGCAATCCCATTTCATAAAGTAGTAATAGGTGAAATACATTTATGCGATAAAATTGATGATAAGCAAAGAAGCATTTTGAAAGAAAAGCTTGAAAATATCGGACTTGAATTAATTGATAATCGCGTGGCAGGGCTGATTGAAAGAATTAAGCAACTGGTAATTAAAAAGGCACGCAATGAGGTTGACGGTAATGAGAGAAGAACCAAACTATCCAATTACCTGGCCTCACATTTAAATAATGAGTATACATACCTAAGCAGTTTATTCTCTGAAACTGAAGGAAGAACCATAGAAAACTTCTTTATAATACACCGCATTGAGAAAGCCAAAGAGCTGCTTGTTTACGGACAAAATAGTTTATCTGAAATCGCTTTTGAGCTGGACTACAGCAGTGTAGCACATCTTTCAAACCAGTTTAAAAAAATAACAGGGCTAACGCCTTCTCATTTTAAAAAGATAGGCGTAACCAGGCGACAAATGCTGGATCAAATCTGACCTAAGATTATTTTTATCTCTTATAAAGTTATATAAGAGTACTAAGCATTTCAGGTTGTTGTTTTAAATTCTAAATCATAAAAAAGAACAACTAAGAAAATACAAGTAGAGTCCAGGTAATCTATTCATAATAATAACGGGGAGAAATTAAATCTGTTTGCCAAGCGACAGACAGCTTTTTTCTAATTGATCAATTTTATTTTCTTGTAATATTCTTAATCATACAGGATATTAGCAATAACGCCTCCTTTCTATTCACGAATAAATTAATCATTCTATCAGATTCGAGTGTGTCAAATGCCTGAACTAATTTAAAATGATAATAAGTAAATGATAATTTCACATTATCGAACCAGGCAACTTATTTTTTCTACATTCGTGCTAAATGTTATTGGTTGCATACACTCCAAAACCATTACAGCATTTTACAATATTGTCAAGAGTCAGGATTCGCTTCACCTGGTTCAACAACATTTTACTTCCAATAAAGCCATTGAATATTATTTTTAAATTAATTATCTGTTTATAATCTAAAATCGAATCCTTATTTATGAAAAGAAAGTCAAGACTCTTTGCCTTGATGTTTGCTTTGGCAAGCACTGCTATCAGTTGTAATCAGCAAACTGAAAAAAAGGCCACAGCCGGGAGTGAACCCGGCAATGCAGAATTTAAAGGCGACATTCAATTGGATGTTCGCGATTCAAAAGCTGACTGGACTCCGTTCATTCGCAAAAAAGCTCCAAAAGATGCGCCCAATATTTTATTCATTTTATATGATGATACAGGCTTAGGAGCTTGGTCTCCTTATGGCGGCAGAATTGAAATGCCTACGTTAGATAAACTGGCAAAAGATGGTTTGACTTATACGCAATGGCATACTGTTGCACTTTGTTCGCCAACACGTTCATGTATAAACACAGGGCGTAATCATAATCTTAACGGAATGGGTGCAATCACCGAAGGTGCAAATGGTTTTCCAGGATATAGTTGCCAATTGCCAAAAGAATGTGCAACCATGGCGCAGATATTAAATGATAACGGTTGGAGTACTTTTTGGTTAGGAAAAGATCACAATGTTCCTGAAACTGATCTTTCAATGGGAGCAAATAAAAGTCAGTGGCCGCTTCAGCAGGGATACGATCGTTTTTACGGATTCATTGGTGGTGAAACCAATCAATGGTATCCTGATTTGATTGAAGACAATCATCCTATTGAGCAGCCTTATAGTCCTGAAGAAGGTTATCACCTCTCAAAAGATCTTGCTGACCAGGCCATCAAAATGATTACCGACCAGAAATCAGCAAATCCATCTAAGCCCTGGTACATGTGGTTTTGCCCGGGAGCCAATCATGCTCCTCACCAGGCGCCAAAAGATTATATAGCAAAGTACAAAGGCAAATTTGATGACGGCTATGATGCTTACCGCAAATGGTTACTGCCAAGGATGATTGAAAGAGGAGTTATACCAAAGGGAACTACACTCACTGAATTTAATCCAATGCCAAAAGACCAGGCAAATCCGGGTGATTTTGTTCGTTCGTGGGAGTCGCTTAGTGTTGAAGAAAAAAAATTGTTTTCACGTCTTTGCGAAGTATACGCTGGTTTTTCAGAATATACTGATGCACAAATTGGCCGCCTCATCGATTACCTTAAACAAACAGGGCAATATGATAATACCATCATTTTTTATGCAGCTGATAATGGTGCTTCAGGTGAAGGCAGTCCAAACGGTTCGGTGAACGAAAACAAATTCTTCAACGGATATCCTGATGACTTATCAGAAAATCTTAAATTGATTGATGAAATGGGCGGACCAGATACCTATGAACATTATCCAACCGGTTGGGCTGCTGCATTTTCAACACCGTTTAAAATGTTTAAGCGTTACTCTAATTATGCCGGTGGAACAGAGTGCCCAATGGTAATTACCTGGCCGAAAGGAATTAAGGCCCGTGGCGAAATTCGTAACCAGTATCATCATGCTGTTGATATTGTACCTACAATTCTTGAGATATGCGGAGTAGAAATGCCAAAAGTTTACAGGGGTGAAATGCCTAAAGTTTACAGGGGTGTTGAGCAATATCCACTGTCAGGAGTTTCAATGAAATATTCATTTGATGCCAAGCCCGATGATCCTACTCAAAAACATGTTCAGTATTATACCATGTTAGGAACACGTGCTATATGGAAAGACGGATGGAAAGCAGTTGCTGTGCATGCACCGTTAACTGATAAAGGTAAATTCGACCAGGATAAATGGGAATTGTATCATGTTGATGTTGACCGCTCAGAGTCAAAAGATCTAGCAAGTGAGAATCCTGATAAATTAGAAGAGCTTAAAAAACTCTACATGGAAGAAGCAAAGAAGAATTTTGCTTTACCGTTAGATGACCGCACTGCTACCCAGATACTTACAATAGAGCGACCTACTGAAGAAGAACCGCGAGACAGCTACACCTACTATCCGCATGCAAGTGCTATACCTGAAGCTGTTGCAGTAAACATCAGGGGAAAGTCTTTTAAAATTGTAGCGAACATTGAAATTAGTGCCGGAGCATCGGGAGTTATTTTTGCACATGGTTCGCGTTTTGGTGGACACAGTTTATTTATCAAGGACAAAAAATTGTATTACGTGTATAATTTCCTTGGTATTAAACCTGATGCCATGTTAGTGTCAGGAGTATTACAGCCGGGTAAGTACACCGTTGGAATGGAATTCATAAAAGAAAAAGCAGGTGAACACGGTGAATCATTAGGTACAGCCAAACTTTATGTGAACGATAAAGAAGTGGCAAAAGCACCGATGAGAGCACAGGTTGGCAAATTCACATTAGCAGGCGATGGATTATGTGTTGGTTTCGATAGTGGCGATGCTGTAAGTCAGTTGTACAAAACTCCAGGCACCTTCAAAGGTGGCACAATTGATTTCGTAACTGTAAGTACAGGAAAGGAAACATATGCTGATCTTGAAAAAGAAGCTGCAAGGGCATTTGCAAAAGAGTAAGGAATTTATTTCTACTGACACTCAGAAGTGTATTAAAATCCATTAATAAAAAAGGTCATCAAATTGATGACCTTTTTTTAATGAAGAAAATTATTTTCTAAACAAGTAATATCTCAAATTATAAAAAAGAAGAAAAAGCTGTAACAAATCATTTACTAATTTAATTATTACAGCCTTAACTCTTAAATCAGAAGCCGAATTTCACACCAACGTTTACAAACATTGAATTGTGGCGGGAATTTGTGTTAGCTTTTTGAAAATTACTTAAGCCAAGATCATAGCCCAGATCCATGTATAGAAATAAAATATCCACTCCTAAACCAGCCGTTGCACTAACCATTAAATTTTCATAATCATCCTTGGTAAGTTCACTTTCGGCATCGCCCGAAGAATTTACTGACAAAATATGCTGACCGGTAATTCCGCCAAAAATGCGCATGTTGAATATTTTTTCTGCCTCCGGGTTTATAAATCTGAAGCCTACTCGAACAGGGATAGAAAGCATTGATATGCTAGATTCATTTTCAAAGTCTGGCTTATCTTTATTGTCATTCCCTTCCTTAAACAGATAAGAGTTTACAGTAAACTTTGTATACCATATACCAGGACTAATATAAAAATGGTTTCCATAAGTGAATGATAATCCACCCTGGTAACCAACCTCAGCTTCAAATCCCTTTTTGTGAATAATGCTGTCAACCAATGTAATTTCAGTACCGTCAGTTGATAGCGAACTTAAATTCACACCTCCGAATAGCCTGATATCTTTATAATGTCCCTCGTTGCTTTGTGCAACAGAAAATTTTGAAACAATTAAAACGGCTGCTGAAAGCAACAAGACTTTTGGTAATTTTTTAATGTAATTTTTCATAGTTTTTTTAAAAATTAAGAGTTAAATAAGAGATTATAATATCCCGTTATAACACATAATTGGCTTGTTTGTTTTTAATTATAAAAAATAATTCAGGAGTCCTGTTTTACCTTATCAGTAAATAGAATTCGCATGAGTAAAAAAGTGTCGGGGAATTTTTGTTGCCTGATTTAACATACTCATCAAACAACAATTAGCAGGCAAACAGATCAATCATTAAAGCAGCATATTCAAAATTACCTGGAACTTCTTTACATCATAGGCAGCAAAAAGGCTTACTGACCTTTAACTAATGCTACTTTCTTTTTTGAAGTTACATTACCGGAAATAATAGTTACCAGGTAAATTCCGGATGCATTTAAGCTTACTGCTGTGTTTTTTGTTTCCGGTTTTGAATGAAAAACAATACTGCCTGTCAAATCTGTAATGCATAAATCATCAATTGCATTTTCACTTACAATATTTAAAGTTCCGGTTGAAGGGTTTGGATATACATCAATTGAATTTGAAATTAAAGTTTCCTCTATTGATGTTAAGGTACAGAAACCCCCGATGCCAACAAGGTTACTCATTTCATTACATAAATAAGTATAGTTGCTCATTTCAGTTGCATTAAGCGTACCGTTCAGTAAATTGTTATTCTCAGTTGTATCTGTCGATATATGATAAAACTTTTGAGTACCATTATCAAAGTCGAGCAATTTATATTCGCTGTTACGCATCGCTTTTCCGTCACCCGGAGCTGAAGTTGTTTTAAACACTTCGGTAAATACCCATGACCTTATAGTGGTAGCCTGGTTTTTTAAAATAGGCATGATACTTTGACTGTCTACAGGTTTGTTTGCAGGAATATTATTTTGCCATGTAGTGTCTCCAAACAATTCTAAAATTGTAGCAAACAAATCCTGCGTATTTACCAATGCTTCACTCATCCTGTTTGGGTTCACTACTGATGGTCCTGAAATGATAAAAGGTACACTCACGCCTTCCTGGTAAATACTTCCTTTTGCAGGTCCTGTATTTTGAGCCACATTACCGTCATCTCCATTATCACCTATAAAAATTATATCTGTGCTGTCCCATTTCTGAATAAGCTGTAATGAATCGAACAACCTTCCGATTTCATGATCAAGTGCTTCAACCGATGCTTTAAAATACTTTTGAGGATATGCAGCAATATCAGCAGCAGTACCACTTAAAGTGGTATCAGAATATAAACCTGCCGGGGGTAAATGAAAAGGTGAGTGAGGTGCATTGTAGGCCAGCCATAAGAAAAATGGTTTATTGGATGGAACATTCTTAATCCAATCTATAGCATTATTGGTAGTTTCTGTTGTGGCATAATTGGAGCATGCAGATACTGCACCATTTGTAACCTTGGTCCAGTTATAATAATCGCTAACAGCACCCGTAAACCCACCTTCAAAATGGTTGTAGCCCATTAAATTCGGAAATAAATAGTTGGATGGACTTGGCTGTTGTAAATGCCACTTACCAATGTTTGCGGTTTCAATTCCACCGGGCGAGTAGATATTGAGCAATCGCGGTATGGTAAGCTCAGCAGTATCAAGCTCGCCTCCGCCACCGCCAATAGCTTCACCAACACCAGTTCTGAAACTGTATTGCCCGGTTAATATTCCGGCACGTGTTGGTGAACAAACCGGGTTTGACCAGGCATACCTGAAACGCACGCCATTAGTCAATAGCTTTTCAATATTAGGCATAGCTACAGTGTCTAAATGATTTTCATAAAAACCACAATAGTCACTTCCTAAGTCATCGGCAATGATGAGAATTACATTTCGTTGGGCTGATACTGTAAAAACTGAAATCAAAAACAAAACAATGATGTGTAACTTTAATTTCATAGATAATTTCTTTATAACGTGAATTTAAAATTTCGTTTGCGTTTAAATATAAAAAATCAAACCATTTGCCCGGCAACAATAACATGATAATGCATCAATAAACTAATTCCTTAAAACATCTTATTCCAGTTAACCTAATTTTCTGATTGGCTGGGTATAAACTTTACCAGCATACATTTTTCTTAAAATTGAAAGATGATAATTTCTATAGATGGTAAATTTGTTATATACAAATAAACACTGCACTATTATCAGTAATTGAACTGAAACCGGCTTGACATGCATTTCATTATTTCTAATAAATATAGGCAAATCAAAATTTACTCTTTTTGACAGCAGTACTTAATAAAAGTTTAATTGAAGCAAATTTGAAGTTAAAGGGCCAACTGCAAACCTGCAACCTGGTAACATAACTCTTTACTGTTTTATTAAAATTAATGATCCGCTTTAGCATTCTTAGAAAGAGAAAAGATCTTTTAGTTATGCTGAGGCAATTGTTATAGATCAACTTGAAAAACCTTCACAATATTAATCCCACAGTGAATTAAAAGCGAAATAAGCTTTAAGTTTGCTTAGTAGTTTTATATGAAACAGGCTAGGCTTAAAAGTCAGTTAGGCTATGGAAACTTTGACAATAAAAAATACTGACACTAATCTCTTTGTAACTGTCTATCCTAACAAGGGACATGAAACAATTTTATTGTTGCATGGAGGTCCGGGCGTTCCTGATAATTTGACCACCGTTGCAGAATTATTAGCTCCCTCTTTTCAAGTAATCAGCTTTCATCAGCGTGGAACAGGGTTGTCATCATGTAGTAGCCAGAACTTTAGTATGGAGAGTTATTTAACAGATATTGAAAGTATTGCCAGATATTTTTCACTCAACAAGATTCATCTGTTTGGTCACTCCTGGGGCGGATTGTATGCGCAGATTTATGCTGAGCATTATCCTGAAAATATTTCGAGCTTGTTTTTGTGCAGTCCAAGTTCGGGAACAGGTAAGCATTGGCAAGAAACCGAAAATGAGGTCATGAGATTCAATAAATCAAAATGCAACTTTTTAGAATTTCTGTATTTAGGGTTCAACAGTTTACGCGGAATGTCAGGAAGTGATAAAGCTTATCAAAAACTTTTTACGCAGGTAATTAAAAATTATAATAAAGGATTTACTATTACCGAAACACAAACATTTGACCTGCAGAATGTAAAAGCCATTCCGATAAATTTAACCCGAAAGGAGTTATTAAAATATCCCTTATTAAAAGACAATCGAAACCCGGAATTCAAAGTAACCATTACTTATGGAGATGATGATATTTATGGTGAGAGCAGAAAATATGTAAAGGAACGTTTTCCATCAGGTGAGTTTATAACTATAAATAAATGCGGACATTTGCCCTGGTTACATAATAAAGCTGCATTTGAAAAAATAGTACAACACCATTATGAAACGACCAGCCGTAAACAGGTTCATGCTGCAATTCGGGTTAAGGACTATACTTGTACCTTTATTTTTTTTAAAACCTAAGTTCAGCAAAACCCGAATCGTATGAACCAATTCAAAATGACAATAAAAATTAAACTGACTTTAACCATACTTATAGTCTCACTTTTGTCGGCATGCAGTTTCAACAAAATTTATTTACGGCCAACTAAGGTTCCGGCAGGTGCAAAAAAACTGAAACTATCAACAGAAAAAGATACGACCTATGTTATGTTCAGTGCCGACACTTACCAACCAACTTTTCTGAAAGATGGAAAAGATACCATCAATTTAGACTTTACATTAGAAAGCGTTGTATTTAAAAGTTCAAACGGAAACCATCTTAATGGCTGGATGCTTAAACCTAAGAATGCAACACCAACCATTACTTTACTTCACCTGCACGGTAATGCCGGTTTTTTGTTAAGTCAATACCAGGCCATGACACCTTTGCTGAAATATGGCTTCCAGGTTTTTGTATTTGACTATAGTGGTTTTGGTTTCTCAGATGGTAAAGCAACAAGACAAAACGTATTGATGGATGCTAATGCGGCTATAAGTTATTTGAAAAGCCGGCCTGATGTTAAAGACACCAGACTGGTCATATACGGACAATCATTGGGCGGGCATTTGTCAGCTGTGGTTGCAGAACAACGACAGGCAGATATTGACGGATTGGTAATTGAAGGAGCTTTTTCATCTCACAAAGACATTGCAGCAAAAACAGCAGGCTTTTTTGGACGAATTGTAGTAAGTGAAAAATATTGCGCTTATAAATCAATCAGAAATTACAACAAACCTGTTTTAGTTATTCATAGCACAGAAGACGAAACAATCCCGTTTAGTATGGGACAAAAAATATTCAGCAATGCTAACGCACCGAAAGAATTTTATGAAATAAAAAAATGTCACATGTGCGGACCTGAATTTTATGCCGACAGTATTTCTCACAAAATAGTAAATATTCTAACTGCCAAATAAACAGTAATTTACATGCACTAATCTGGATTTTGCATTTGTTGTATAACAATATTTACAATTACAAATTTAAAAACCCAATAGCTATCCTATTCCCTATACGCAAAGCCTGAAAATGATCTGCATAAGCAATGTATTATCTTAATGTCTCCTAACAAGCTTTTTTTTGCAAACAATAAATTAGAAAATGACATCATTTAATTTTTACAATTCATTTTACAGGTTGCTTTTGGTAGTATTAATTATCAGCTCCTGCAATGGCCAGGTAACCAAAAACAACCCACCCGGTGTTGCACCAAATGCCAAACCAGCCCCGCTGGTAATAGGGTCTCCTCCCTTTTCAATTCCTCGTCCAGCTAATAATGAACCTGGTCTTGTCAGCCAGTATATCAGGAGTATTTTTCAGGACTCAAAAGGAAATTACTGGTTTGGCCCGCTTGGTCACGGTGCAATCAGGTATGATGGAACGACTTTGAAATACTTCACCGATATTGAATTTTATTGTGGTAATGACAGTACACAACATGAGTACGGCAGCAGTGTACATGCAATTACTGAAGATAAGAATGGAAATATATGGTTTGGGACAGACCATGGAGCGATTAAATATGATGGAAAAACCTTCAGATGTTACACAGATAAAAGCGGACTGAGCAATATCAGGGTAGGCCGAAAAAGTATTCTTGCAGATAAAACAGGAACCATTTGGGTGGGCACTGAAGGCGGTGTGTTCAGATATAATCCCTCTGCTGATAGCGCAGGCGGCCGGTGTTTTTCTTTATTTCATTTACTCGCTCCATTCAACATTAAAGACATTATGGAAGATAAGGCTGGCAACATTTGGTTTGCTACGCAAGACAATGGAGTATTTTACTATGATGGTAAAACGATTAAAAACATAAAAGAAAAAGAGGGCCTTGGGGATAATTATGCCGGTGGAATGATTCAGGATCAGGCAGGAAATTTTTATTTTACCATGAAAGGCGGTATTTGCCGTTATGATGGGAAAAAATTTACAGATATCACTACAAATGATGGAATAGGTGGAAGTGATATTTGGGGTATATGTTTGGAAAAGCCGGGCATTATTTGGATCACAGCCAGGGGCAGCACTACGAGGTACGACACATCTCTCCCAGTTTCAAATTCGAAAGCATTTACAGTGTTTAGAGTTGAAGACGGTATTAACTGTTGTGTTCAAAGTATGTACCTGGATAGGCTAGGAAATATGTGGTGGGGAACCGGAGAAGGACTTTATCGGTTTGATGGTAACCACTTTTATAAGGTTAAACAAAATGGCCCCTGGTAGTATTATGTGATTAGAAAACATTTGATGAAAAAACAAATGTTAATGGAGCTGCTAATAACTCATAAGCTTTTTGAAAACTATTCAACAAGCAGAATAAATTGAATCATTAATATTTGAATCAACTACTTTTTCAAAATTCAATTTTTAATAACCGGTGATGAAGTTAAACCTGTATCAGATGTTATAGCATCCCAATCTGCAATAAAAAATCAACTTAAATTTTTTTGAACTTTTATTTTTAAGAGTTTAGTAAAAACAAGTTCTTTAATTCACATTTCTTAGCATACTACTTATTACAATTTAAATGGTGAACGAATCAACGTTTTTCACTGAAGGGAAGCTGGGGCCGGTTAAGCTTCGCAATAGAAGTATTCGTGCTGCAGCATTCGAAGGAATGAGCCTTAATCATAATGTTACCAATGCGCTTATTGATTATCATACTTCGGTTGCCAAAGGAGGAATTGGAATGACTACTGTAGCTTATGCTTCAGTAAGTAAAGGTGGCTTATCATTTCCACATCAGCTATGGATGCGTAAAGAAATTATCGGGGAATTAAAAAAGCTTACTGATTCCATTCATCGCGAAGGTGCAGCGGTTTCGGTTCAAATAGGCCATGGAGGTAATATGGCCAACGGTTCGTTAACCGGAATCAGGCCAGTTGCTCCCAGTGGGGGAATCAATTGGTATGGTCCAACTTTTCCACGTGGCATGAATAAAAAGGATATTGAACATGTAGTAAATGATTTTAAAAATGCAGTGCATTTGGCTGCCGAAAGCGGTTTTGATGCAGTGGAGGTACATGCAGGCCATGGCTATCTCATCAGCCAGTTTCTATCGCCATATACCAATAGGCGAAGTGATGAATATGGTGGTAACTTTGAAAACCGAAAGCGCTTTATGACTGAAGTATTGATGGCTGTTCGACAGGCCTTGCCATCGAAGATGGCGCTCCTTGTAAAAATGAATTGTCGTGATGGTTTTAACAACGGCATTCATCTCGATGAAGGCATTCTCACCGCAAAAGCTATTGAACAGTGCGGAGCAGATGGAGTGGTAGCGAGCGGAGGATTTGTAAGCCGTGCCCCCATGTTTGTATTGCGCGGAAAGATGCCTGTAGATATAATGGCTTATTTTATGCACGAAGGATGGAAGAAATTTTTTGTAAAGTTGGTTGGTGAGAAGTTAATACCGTCTGTGTCTTTCAGCGAAGGATATTTTATGCAGGAAGCAAAACAAATTCAAAAAGAAATAAAAATTCCCGTGGTGCTGGTTGGAGGAATGAACAGCATTCAAACAATTGAAAAAGCTTTTGAGGAAGGCTTTCAGTGGATTGCCATTGCACGTGCGCTCATTGAAAACCCTCACTTTGTAAATGACCTAAGGAATAAGGTTATTGAGAAGTCCAACTGCACAATTTGTAATTACTGCGTTGCAAAAATTTACAGTAAAACAATGACCTGTCAACTGCACGAAGAAAATTTACCTGAAGCTCTTCAGCAAAAAATAGCTGCTTTAAACAATGCCTGAAACATTTGCACTTATTACCGGAGGCTCATCAGGCATAGGGCTTGAAATAGCAAAGTTGCTGGCAATGCGCGGCTACTCGCTTTTACTGGTGAGCAACCAGCAAAAGGAGTTGAATCAGTTGAAAGCAGAATTCACATCACGTTATAATGTACGCGTTGAAACTCTTTACACTAACCTTGCCCGTAATGAAGCTGCTTCAGAAGTTTTTAATTTTTGCAGGCAAAATAATTTTGAAGTGGAAGTGCTGGTAAACAATGCCGGCTTTTTCTTTTTCGGGCTGATAACAGATGCTGATATAACAAAGGCAGAAGAAATGATTAGTCTGCACTTAATAACCACTTCAATACTTTGTACATTGTTTGGCAATGAAATGAGAAAGCGAAAGAAAGGTTTCATACTAAATAATTCTTCAATTTCAGCTTTTAAAGATTTTCCCGGAATAGGATATTACGGTGCCACTAAGTCCTTTATCAAAAGTTTTACCCGCAGCCTTCGAACTGAGCTAAAATATTATGGGATCCATGTTACCTGTCTTTGCCCGGGGGCTACTGCCACTAATCTCTACGACCCGAATATCATCAATGTGGAACGTGGCAAAAAAACAGGTATTATGATGAGTGCTGAAAGAGTAGCAAAACTGGGAGTAAAGGGTTTATTTAAAGATAAAGCAATAGTTATTCCGGGATTGATTACAAGGTTCATGTTGTTGCTTGCACTTCTAACTCCTCATTGGGTAATTTATAAAATAAGGACGCGAACAAAACTCCTTCGTTAACATAAAATACGGTACAACAGTTATTGACTAAATATGCACTATGCAAAAGTTAACCAGCAGTAGTAATCAACAATAATCCAGCAAACTTTCCAACTGTAATTATAAGGCGGTTAGTTATAAGCCAGTTAGAATTAAGTTTTAAATATATCAGATACAATCATCATACTTATAAATTAAATCAATGAACAGAATATTAGTTTTAATTACGCTTTCTGACCATGGGATCGAAACCATTAAATCGCAACCTGATTTGCCAAAAAAAGAAATGGAATTTGTAAGCCAATGGAAACAGGAAAGTTTGCTGGAAAGCTTTTTTATTTCTGTGTCGAAAAAGGATGCTGTTTTAATATTTCAGAATACTGATGAAAACCGCACAAGACAACTCATAGAATCACTGCCCTACTTTCCATACATGGCTAAAATTGAATACCATGTTTTAAATAAACAGTTTTAAAAGATGTTATATATAAAAATGCGATTATTACTTAGGCTGACTTATGTTCAATTTTACAATCATAAAAAATGTGAATTGAAGTAGTCGCAAATTTGAAACACCAAACCAATTAAAAAATTATTTTAGCAGCATGAAACTGTTTGTAAAAAATATCGAATCATCAATTAATGAATTAGTGCTTGAATCACTCTTTAAGCCTTATGGAGAAATTGTAAGCACAAAAATAATTTACGATCGCATTACCTGGCAATCGCGTGGATTTGGCTTTGTTGAATTTGAAAAAAAAGCAGATGCACAAAAAGCTATTGAAGCATTAAATGGCACCGAACTGAAAGGCAAAAAACTTGAGGTTATGGAAGCAGTTGAAAAGAGACGCTGATGCAATAAGCTATCATCATTAGTTGTTTAAAATACAAAAGCCCCACTTAGTAGTTAAGTGAGGCTTTCGCAAATATTAATGAATTCTTATTTAAGTACTAAAGAACTTAAACCGGCAATTGTACCATCTACATAAATTTCAATAGAGTAAGTACCAGGTGCAAAATTGCGTTCTGCTTCTTCCCAGTTCAGTGTAACATCCTGTGTGGCATTAGCATATTGTATGTTGGTTGATGCGGTAAACAACACATCCTCACCACCTGCTTTCATTTTACCCGAGCCATCTGATTTATTACCCAACACCTTTCCACCGGGTTCAGTAATACGCAGGTAAACCGTTTTCTCACCTGCCTTGGCAATTTTATTTTCAAGTACCTTAAACTGCACTTCTATTTTATTGGTGCGTTTTGCCATAGCGGTTTCAGTATACTTTGAATTACCTTTTTTCTTATAGGCAATGCTTTTAATATACTCAGCACGTAAAACTGATGCAGTATTAACTGTTGACTCCAGGTTTTTGCTCAGGCTGTCTACACGCGTGGTTAAAGTATTGCGCTCCACAGTAAGCTGCTGATTCGAAACCATTAATGAATCAATTTTATCCAGGTATTCATCACGTAATTTGCGTAGTTCAGCAAGTTCAGCCTGAAGTTTCTGGTTGAGTTCATCTTTATTTTTAACCGATTTATTCAACTGGGCAACACGAGCCTTAAACTCATCAATTTTTGCATTGGCATCATTAACTGTACTATCCAGCACAGCATTCTGTCCTTTAAATTTTTCAAGTTCAGCGTAAGTTGCGTTAAGTTCGGTTTCAATTTCGGTGCGTGCCGATTCGAGCGTATCAACCCTGCTTTCGTAACTTGTTACGGTAGTTTGTCCCTTATTGTATTGATACAGATTACCCGCAAGCGAACCTAACAAGGCTACTACCAATATGATGGTAGTTGTTTTTGAGGATTTTTGTTGTTCCTGATTTTCCATTTTGTTTTGAGTTTAAATATTAAGTATTAAGGTTTTTTTTAATGCTATGTAAATACTATGCCAAATTTCAAATTACTATTGAAATGAAATAATAATCAATGGATAGTTTACCAACATAATGTTGTTCAATACCTGTTTCATTTAGCTTATATTTCATAACGTGCCATAGGCGCAATATCCTGGTTAACAAACAATCCTTCAAAATGTTTATAATATCCGGCTATGGCTATCATCCCTGCATTATCAGTACAATACTGAAATGGAGGAATAAAAACATCCCATCCTTTCTCAACCTCCAGTTCTTTTAACCGCTTGCGTAATCCACTATTAGCTGAAACACCACCTGCAATTGCAATTTGATTGATACCGGTATCGGCCGCTGCTTTTATTAACTTATCAAACAGGATATCTATTATCGTTTTTTGGAGTGAGGCGCAAATATCAGCTTTATTATCTTCAATAAAATGATTTTGAGCAACTGTATTTTTATTGATAAAATAAAGGAAGGCAGTTTTAAGTCCGCTAAAACTGTAATTATAACCCGGCATATCGGGATGAGGAAACTTAAATTTTAACGGATTACCCTCTTTTGCATATTTATCAATCAATGGTCCACCTGGATACGGCAATCCCATTACTTTAGCTGATTTATCAAATGCTTCGCCAGCTGCATCATCGCTGGTTTCGCCAATAATTTCCATTTGCAGGTAGTTTTTCACCAAAACAATCTGTGTATGTCCGCCAGAAACTGTTAAGCACAAAAACGGAAATGCCGGAAACTTCTGTTCATTGTTATTTCGTACAAAATGGGCAAGGACATGAGCCTGCATATGGTTGACTTCAATAAGAGGGATTTTTAATGCCAGGGCAAAAGCCTTGGCAAATGAAGTACCAACCAGTAACGACCCAAATAAACCCGGACCGCGGGTAAAAGCTACAGCATTAATTTTACTGCGGTTAACCTGCGCCTGTTTAAACGCTTCGGCAACAACAGGAACAATATTTTGCTGGTGAGCCCGTGAGGCAAGTTCGGGCACTACCCCGCCATACCGCTCGTGCACGGCCTGGCTTGCTGTTATGTTGGCAAGGATTTTGTCATTGCATGAAATAGCCGCTGAAGTTTCATCACATGATGATTCAATGGCAAGCAGGTAAACATCATTCATCAATTAACTGTTCTTTAAGTTTACTATTAATTGAAAACTTATTTTCTAATGCTAAATTGGCTGCGATATTAAGGTCATTTTTCAAAATTAAAACATAAAGTCATAAAAGTCTTTTTTAAAATAATAGCTTATTTATTGTTGTTCATCAGTTTATTAATGGTGAGCATTACTATTGCTGTGCAGTATCCAGCTGTACAAAATAAAATAATATCGCGTGTTACAGCCGAATTGGAAAAAAAACTAAAGACAAAGGTTCGTATAAGCAGGGTTAATATTAAATTTTTTAAAAGTATTCAGCTTAAGGGTATTTATATTGAAGACCAGCGTAAAGATACCCTGCTGTATGCTGATAAGCTTTTAGCAACAATTTCAGTTTTCGAATTGCGTAACCGCAAACTTACTATTGAAAGTGTTGAACTTGAAAACGCCCGGATTAAGGTGCGAAGGTTTAAAGACGAGAAGGCCATGAACTTTGATTTTATCATTGATGCCTTCAGCAGTAATGATACCACACCATCAGCCAAAAAACCATGGGATTTTAATTTGCAGCGGATTAAGCTGGTTGAAAATGTATTTAGCTATCGTGATGAACGATGGAGTGATTATACACCCTGTATTGATTTTGAAGATGTGCATTTATCTCACCTGAATGTGGATGTTGATCAATTGAAATTTTATGATGACAGTACCTGTGTGCGTATTAATAATATTTCAGGATTCGAAAAAAGCGGATTTCGAGTAAATCATTTTGCTGCAAATTCAACAATAGCGTCAAATTATATGCGGTTCAATCAATTGAAAATTGTTACCCCTCATTCCAATTTAAAGCTGGATTATGAAATGCAATTCGACTCCTATGATGATTTTGAAGATTACATTAATAAGGTGCATATGAAAGCTGATGTAAGCTCAAGCACCTTATCATCAGATGACCTTCAGTATTTTGCCAGTGAGTTGTTCGGACTGAATAAAACAATCACCTTAAGTGGTTCAGCAAAAGGAACTGTTGCTTTACTGAAAGCCAAAAAGCTTGATATCAAATACGGAAATGTAAGTCATTTCAGGGGTAATGTTACCATGAATGGTCTGCCTGATTTTGACAATACTTTTATGGATATTATGATTGACGACCTTACTACTTCGAAAGATGATATAGAATCTGTTCCTGCCTTCCCGTTTAATGAGCATCAGAAAATTGTATTACCTGCCAACTTCGCATTGCTTAAAACCTGCAGGTTTAAAGGAAAATTTACGGGCTTTTACACTGATTTTGTAGCCTATGGAAATGCTAACACCGGCTTAGGTTTTATTTCTTCCGACATAAACCTTAAAACAGGAGGCCCTGTTGAAGTTTATTCAGGACATCTTACCACCAAAGATTTTAATATAGGACTGTTTACGAATACTGCAAATTTGCTGGGCAATATCTCTATCAGTGCTTCGGTGAAAGGGCAAGGATTTAGATTCGATAAATTGGTAAGTAAAGTTGAAGGCAAAGTTTCTAACCTTGATTTTAATGGATACAACTACAAGAACATTACTGTAAATGGAGAAATTGCACGAAAACTGTTTAAGGGATCATTAGGAATTAACGAAAACAACATCAAGTTTAATTTTGATGGTAGTGTTGACTTCCGAAAAGCGGAGCCTGTTTTTATCTGCACTGCTGAATTGGACAATGTTCATCTCAGCAACCTTAAATTGATTGACCGCGACAGCAGCAGCAGTTTATCCGCATTCATTCAAATGAACATTACCGGAAGCGATTTCGATAATTTTAATGGTACAATGAGTGCTTCAGATTTGTATTACACTGAAAATGGCAAATCAATTACCATAGACAGTATTTATTACGACTCCTATATTGAAAATAATATTAAGCATCTGAAACTTACAAGTGACATTATTGATATTGATGTTAACGGCATAAACCGTTTAACAACACTGGCACAATCCATAAGCGATATTGTTTATGCTTATTTTCCTGTTGGCGAAGAAAAAACAAACCTGAAGAAATTAACTGACCAGGGTAACTTCAGCATATCATTGCACAACATTAATCCTGTTCTGGAAATATTCTATCCCGATCTTACAATTGGTAACAACAGCAAAATAGAAGGCGATATAAATACTGCTACTAACCAGGTTAATATATTACTGCAATCGCCCGATGTAATATTATATGGAGTTGAATTCAAGGAATTGAGCATTAGCGGAAAATCAGAAGCTAAACAGTTTTTGGCCAAATTAAAAGCTGGGGAATTTATGTTAAACGATAGTCTGAAAGTAAATAACTTTTCGTTTAATGCTTCCAGTACCCGCGATTCAGCCAACTTTCAGCTTTCAACACGCAATGCTGATTCGTCAAAAATATATGTTGACCTTGGCGCAACAACTTATTTCAGAAATAAAGAAATAGCACTTACCCTGTTGCCGCAATCTGTTTTAGTTATAGATAAACATCAATGGCACTTCAGCCCGAGTAATACAATTGTTTTCGGCAACGATATTGTATTCAGGGATTTTAAAATATTTAAAGACGATAGTGAATCTTTGGAAATATCGGGTAAGGTAAGCAATAACAGCACCGATATGCTTAACTTAAACTTCCAGAATTTTGAACTACAACCCTTAAATCATATTTTCAAAAACTATGATTTCGAATTGGGTGGAGTTGCCAATGGAACGATCGATTTTCATACAGAAAACGACAAGCCAATGCTTAAAGCTGATCTGGCCATTAAGAACTTTGCATACTATGCCGACACACTTGGTGATGCTATTATCAAATCGGATTTTATATCATCAAAAAGGCAAATTGTAGTTGATGCCCAAATCAAGGGTGGCGTGGCCCGCAATATTGATGTTGATGGCTATTACCAGTTAGGAAAAGGTAAAGCACATGATGAACTGCATTTTGACGGTCATTTTACGCGCACTTCATTATCAACCGTAGAGCACCTTTTTGAAGGACTTGCTTCTGATATGAATGGACTGATGAGTGGTGATCTGTCTCTTCGTGGCACCCCTGATAAGCCCGAATTAACCGGTGAAGTAACATTGCAAAAGGCCGGTTTTACCATTGACTATCTGAATACGCATTATACCTTTAGTGATAAAATAAAATTTAATGAGAAAAGTATTGAATTCCGCAATATAACGCTGAATGATCCAATGGGAAACAAGGCAATGCTGAACGGAAAAATCACTCATAATCACTTCACGGATTTTGGTATGCAGATTACTGTTAAGCCTGAAAACTGCATGGTGTTGAATACGAATGAAGCACAAAACGATTTGTTTTACGGACAGGCCTTTGCTACTGGACTAGTTACGCTTGGCGGTACATTTGAAAATGTGAATATGGATATCAATCTTACTTCTAATAAAGGTACAATTATCAATCTTCCGCTTACAACACCTGAAGAAGTTAGTGAAAACAGTTACATCGTCTTCGTTAAGCACGACTCCATTGCAGATTTAATTCCTGACAACAAGTCTGATCTCACAGGCATCAATATGAACATTGATCTTTCAGTTAATACTAATGCCGAAATCAACCTGATTTTTGATTCCAAAATTGGTGACATCATTAATGGAACAGGTAAGGGTGATTTACACATGACTGTTGCAGAAGATGGCACTTTTGAATTACTAGGTAATTATTCAATTGTTCAGGGTAGCTATTACTTTACCATGAAAAATCTCATTGGTAAATATTTTGAAATTGAAAAAGGCGGCACTATAAAATGGAGTGGTGATCCCTATGAAGGAATTGTTGACCTGCGGGCTATCTATACCAAAAATGCCGGTTTGTATGATCTGTTACAGGATACATCAGCTCAATACAAAAAGAAAGTACCGGTAGAAGTTATTTTAAGTCTTAAAGGAAAATTATTTAACCCGGATATTGCATTTGATATTAATGTGCTTAATGTGGAGCCCAGTACGCAAAGCCTTGTTAACCGTTATCTGAATACAGAAGAAGAAAAAAACAAGCAGGCCATGAGTCTTATTGTACTTAATTCATTTTCACCACCATCAGCAACTGAAGGAAACCAGACAGTTGGTTCAAGTGCCAATGTACAGGCCAGCTTATCAGAATTTGTTACGCACCAGTTAAGCAACTGGGCTTCGCAAATCAGCAGTAATTTTAACGTAGATATTAATTACACCCCCGGTGATGTAATAACATCTGACCAGTTTGATGTAGCTGTAAGCACTAAAATTCTTGATGACCGGGTTAAACTTTCGGGGATGGTTGGATATGCCGATAATTCAACCACTAATGCCAGCAATGTAGTTGGAGATTTTAACGTAGAAGTTGATGTAAGTAAGGATGGACGATTTAAAGTGAAAGCCTTCAACAAATCAAACAACAACACGTTGCTCTATAATTCTTATAACGCACCTTATACGCAGGGTATCGGCTGGTTTTACCGGCAGGAATTTGATCGTTTTGGCGACCTGTTCCGCAAAAAAGTAAAAACCACTACGCCTGCAGATACGCTAAATACCAGTAAATAAGGATATATTATTTTTGCTAAAAAGAAATAACAGGACTATTACTTCGTCATGTGTAATTGTAAAACAAATTATTACCAGTAACTGCAAGATGAAAACTTTCCTCATAGTATTACTTATTGCTTTTGTTGCCATGCGTATTGTAAGCAGCATGATGGTTCAGCAGCGTAAAAAGCAATGGAACAAAACTCAAGCCCCTAACCTGAAACAAGAGGGAGAAATAACTATTGAAAAAACCAACAATAAAAACAACAATAGCGACTTTGCAGATTACGAAGAGGTGAAATAAGAAAGTCGCAATTGCAATTTTGGCTATGTGCCATATTACAAACCACCACAGAATAATTCTTGAGTTAAACCCGCAAGAAATACAACATGGTAGAAATGACCCCATGAAAACCCAGGTTCCAGTTTATATCTTTCAATACAACTACCAGCCTTTGTTGTTCTGTTTTCTGCTTATGCCAATAATGTCATCAGTCATAAATTGAAAGCAAGAGGATTATCAAATCACAATTCAATAATAATTGCATTTAATTATTGAAAACATGCTGTTACCTGTTCCTTGCAATCAACTGTTTTTTCTTTTCTTTGGGCACAAACTACAATAAACATATTTAGTGATGAAGATAGATTTTAAAAAGCTGGTACCCCACCTTATTGCTACCGGAATTTTCTTAATGTTAACCTTCGTGTATTTCATGCCGCTGTTTCAGGGCAAGGGAATGGAACAACATGATATTGCACAATGGCAAGGTATGAGTAAAGCCATTACCGATTTCAGGCAACGTACCGGTGAAGAACCTTTATGGACGAACAGTATGTTTTGCGGAATGCCTGCATACCAGATTTCAGTTTTGTACCCTGCCAATCTGCTGTCGTATATCAACAGTTTACTTTCGCTTTGGCTGGTTTCTCCTGCATCACTTATTTTTCTTGCTCTTATTTGCTTTTACATTTTACTCATTACTTTAAAAACAGATTACCGGCTGGCTATAGGAGGCGCTATTGCCTATGCCTTTGTTTCATTTAACATGGTGATAATTGGGGCCGGGCATAATTCGCAAATGCATGCTATTGCCTATTATCCCCTGGTTATTGCTGGTGTGCTCATGGTATTCGATAAAAAGTACTTATTGGGTGGTGCAGTTACTGCTATGGCCCTTGGTCTTGAAGTGTATGCCAATCACCTCCAGATTACTTACTACCTTGCTATTACCATAATATGTCTTGTTATCGCCCGAAACATTGCACTCATTTTATCTAAAGAATACACGCATTTATTTAAAACTGCAGGTGTTTTGGTAGTTGCTCTTCTGCTGGGAATTTTGCCAAACATTACCAGCTTAATGGCCACACAGGAGTATGGCAAAGAATCAACCCGTGGTGCAAGTGAACTTACTGAAAAGAAAGCATCAACAGGTTTAGACCAGGATTATGCTTTAAGCTACAGCAACGGTAAAAAAGATGCTCTAACGCTGTTTATACCTAATATGACTGGTGGAGCTTCGCAAACCAGGCTTGATGAAAAATCAGCTTTATACAAAGCACTCGAGCAAAACGGGTTACTTAGCCAGGCACAAAGCTTACTGGAGGGCGCACCCACTTATTGGGGAGGATTATACAGTACCTCAGGCCCTGTTTATGCGGGAGCAGTAATTATATTTTTATTCGTTGTTGGGTTTCTGTTATTGCGCGGCCCTGACAGGTGGTGGCTTGCATCAGCCACTATACTTGCCATTGCTCTATCCTGGGGCAAGTACTTTATGCCTTTAACTGATTTCTTCTTTCACAATTTTCCGGCATACAATAAGTTCCGCTCTGTTTCCATGATAATGGCCATAGCAACTTTCTGTATTCCATTGCTTGCGCTACTTGGTGCGCAAAAATTACTGGATGATAAAATTCCGCTCGCTGAACGAACACGTGCATTATTGTATGCGCTGTTTGCATGTGCCGGTTTAGGCATTGTAGTATTAATTGCATCAGCTATGTTCAGTTACGATGCTGAAGTTGATAACCAGTTGCGACAATACCCCTTTATCGTAAATGCCCTTAAGCAGGACAGGGCATCCATGCTTCGCTCTGATACTTTACGTTCACTGTTTTTTGTTTTGGCGGGCTTTGCCTTACTATGGTTTTATTTAAAAGGAAAATATAAATCGCATATAGTAATGGTTGGCTTAAGCATATTGTTTCTTTTTGATTTATGGCCGGTTGCCAAGCGATACCTGAACGATTCAAAATTTGTTGATAAGGCAGCCACAGAAACACCGTTCACTCCATCTAATGCTGATTTGCAGATCATGCAGGATAAATCATTGGGCTACCGGGTAATGAACACAGCCGTGAGCACATTTAATGATGCAAGCACCTCTTATTTCCATAATTCCATTGGAGGTTATCATGGCGCCAAACTTAAACGCTACCAGGAGTTGATTGAAAAACAAATAGGCATGGGTAACCAGGCTGTACTGGATATGTTAAATACCAAATACTTTATCATGCAAAACAGGCAAAACGGACAACCAGAAGCTCAGCAAAATCCTGGTGCTTGTGGCAGTGCATGGTTTGTGCCCGAAATAAAATTTGTAAAAAATGCTGATGAAGAGATTAAATCATTGGATAAATTCAATCCTAAGCAAACTGTGTTTATTGATCAGCGGTTTAAAGATGTAATAGGAAATTTTACAGCACAGCCTGACAGCAATGCTTCTATAACACTTACAACATATGATCCCAATCACCTTGTATATAACAGTGTAACTTCAAGCCCTCAGTTTGCAGTTTTATCAGAAATCTATTATGACAAAGGATGGAATGCCTATATAGATAATGCTCCGGCCAAATATGTACGTTGTAATTATGTGCTGCGTGGCATGATTGTGCCACAGGGAAAACATGTAATCGAATTTAAATTTGAACCTGCTGTTTATATAACCGGTGAGCGCATTGCCATGGCAGGATCAATACTACTAATAGTTGGATTTTTTGCTATCCTTTTTATTGAGCTGAAGAAACAATCCAGTGTTCCACAAGTTGTTGCTGGTAAAAAGAAATAAGAAAGTGCAGAAGGATGGCAGCTGTTTAATAATGCTGTATCTATTAAAACAATTGGGTTAAATACCTGTTAAACAAATTAGCGTTTGCATCCGAACTGCCGGACGCTAACGTATGTGTGGTATTATTAAAACAATTATCAATTGAAAATGAAATCCAGAGTAGAATTATTTTTAATGCTAACATTTTTGAGTACAAGCGTTATATCATGCGCCCAGCCTCAGGCAAAAAAAAACAATGTAATAATGACAACAGCAAAATCAGATACAATAACACTTGGTGGCGGATGCTATTGGTGTGTTGAAGCCATATACCAGCAACTCAAAGGAGTTGAAAAAGTAGTTTCAGGTTTCTCAGGAGGAAGTATAAAAAATCCGTCTTACCGCGAAGTTTGCGAAGGCACAACCGGTCATGCAGAAGTGGTACAAATAGTTTATAATCCTGAAGTAATCAGCTTTAAAGATTTGCTTGAAGTTTTTTTTACTGTGCATGATCCAACAACTCTAAACCGGCAGGGAGCTGATGTGGGTACACAATACCGTTCGGCAATTTTTTATCACACTGATGAACAAAAATCAATTGCTGAAGATATCATCAAACGGTTGAATGCATCAGGTGCATATGACAGCCCAATAGTTACTGAAGTAAAACCATTCACTGCATTTTATGCTGCCGATGCCTATCATCAGAATTATTACAATGATAATGGCAGCCAACCTTATTGTCAGTTAGTTATTCGCCCAAAAGTTGAAAAATTCAAAAAAGTGTTTCATGATAAATTGAAATAACTTTAATGAAAGGTGTTACTTCTTTAATTTAAGCGGTTTAAAATTTCTCAGAAGAATATTGTTGCAATAATCCGAAGCAGCACAGAATCCATTTTCAGTTAACAAAAGTTCTTCAGCCAATAGTTTAATGTAGCAATGCGCCAAACCAAAACTGCTTTACTATTGTCACCATTAAGATAGGCTTCAACAATAGATTTCACTTTTGATTTTTGTAAAAAGTCCAGTTGGTTATAATCAAGCTCAAGTAAATGTTTCAGCGGGCCACGCAACCATTTGCTTTCACCGGGTGTAACAAAACCCTTTTTGTCTTTTCGGTTTACAATAGCTTCAGGCAATACATCATTTAAAGCTCTTCGCATAATGTGTTTGGTTTCAACACCTTTAATTTTATCCTCATTATGTAAGGTAAAGGCAAATTCAACAAGCCTGTGATCAAGAAACGGAACACGGCTTTCAATTGAAAAAGCCATACTGTTACGATCTTCATATTGCAAAAGCGAAGGCAGGCTTGTATTAAATAATAACTGATATAGAAAATTATCCATTCCATTACCCTTAACACGGTCAAGCTTAAAAGGTATATCTGAAACGTTAGTAATAAAAGGGTAATAGTTCCGATACTCCAGCTCATAAAGTTTTTGTTCGTTATTAATAACTGTAAGCACCGATTTTGCAAAATGACTGAGTTTACCCTTTAATTTAAATTGAAGGTTTTTTGAAACTTCACCGGTTCTTGTAATGGCTGTTTGTAATGAAAGTTTTTTAAGATCATCGCCAATCAAACGGTAAAAAGTATGCATATAACCTGCCAGGTATTCATCACTTCCCTGCCCGTCTAACACCACTTTTATTTTGTGCTGCCCGATAAGTTTCATAAGAAAGTACTGTGAAATGAAGGAGGAACCTGTTGCCGGCACATCAGCATGATATAATGCATGATGAAAGCTTTCGGCAACTTCGTCATCAGTTGGCGATTTATAATAAGGTTCGATAGCGGGATATTTTCTGAGTACTTCATTAATAAACGGACGTTCATCCACATCATCTTTTCCTTCATAATAAATACTGAACGACTTATAGTTTACACCAGGATGCAGTTGCTGGACCATACTAACAATTGCACTACTGTCCAAACCTCCACTCAGGCAACTGGCAACAGTAACATCTGCACGCATGTGCAACGCTATGCTTTCCTCAAACATTTGTCTGAAAACTTTCTTTTTCTCTTCAAATGATGCATTGGAGTAATTACCTGTTTGCAATTGCCAGTAGCGCTGTGGTTTTAAATGTGAGGTTTGGTTGCTAAATACAGACAGATCAAGAAGAAGGTTATGAGCAGCTGGTAAGGATTTAATACAATCAAAATAAGTTTCATCCTCATAACACAGCCAGCCCATTTGCAACCCGCGTGAAACCTGTCTAAAATTTAAATCATTTTTATAAATAGGTGATTGCTTTAATGCTTTAAATTCAGAGCCAAAATAAAACCTGTTGTTGCTAAAAATGTAATAAAATGGTTTGATACCAAAACGATCGCGCGAAGCAAAAAGTAATTTTTTGGCGAAATCATAAATTACAAATGCCCACATACCCACGAACTTATTTACACAATCCGTTCCCCATTCTAAATAGGAGGCCAGTATTACTTCAGTATCAGAACTTGTTCTGAACCGGTAACCCTTTGCCAGCAACTCTTTTTTAACCTCTACATAATTGTAAACTTCACCATTAAATACAATTGCGGCATCATTATAAAAAAAAGGTTGATTAGCCTCTTCACTTAAATCAATTATGCTAAGTCTGTTGTGCCCCAGCCCTACTCCATCCTTCAGTAATTTTCCGCGGGCATCAGGACCACGATGTGCAATAGCGGTTAACATAGCACTAAGCGTTGCATCTGCAACATCGCTTTTTAAGCTGGTATCAAAAAATCCGGCTATGCCACACATGGTTGTATATTAATTTCAGGTACTACATTTATGATACTATTCTTTAAGTTATGACTATGATAAAGCTCTAAAATAAGCCATCCATATGCCGAAGACAACAACTTAATAAGGCGTTGCACAATTGCATGCTTAAACGACATAAACATCATACTTTGCGTCTTCATTAAAACTTAATCGAAAAAACACCACAAATCGAATCAGATCAATTTGTGTGTTGTCAAAAGTATATCTTTGTGCATAATTACAATTTTTCACCCACTCCCAAATAATATTTTTTTCTATAAACAATGAACGGTAAGAAAGTCCTGGTTCTTGCTCCTCACACTGATGATGGTGAGCTGGGCTGCGGGGGAAGTATTAATAGGAAGATAGAAGAAGGCAGTGAAGTATATTACGTGGCATTTTCAATTTGCACACGATCATTGCCTCCACACTTAGCCCCTGATACATTAGCTAAAGAAGTAAAAATTGCAACGCGCATTTTAGGCTTAAAGGAAGATCACCTGATTTTATATGATTTTGATGTAAGACGATTTAAAGATGTGCGCCAGGATATACTTGAAGAGCTTGTAAAAATCAAAAACCAGATTAATCCTGATTTGGTATTTGTTCCCAGCCCTACTGATATTCACCAGGATCACCAGGTAATAAGCGAAGAAGGATTGCGTGCTTTTAAAAACACCAGTATTTTAGGATATGAACTACCATGGGATAACGTATCTTTCAATACCCGTTGCTTTATTAAATTAGAAGACAGGCATGTGGAGAAAAAAATTGAAGCTTTAAATGCCTACGATTCACAGCGCCATCGTACTTATCTAAACGCGAATTTTATCCGTTCTCTTGCAACTACAAGGGGTGTTCAGATCAATACCACTTATGCAGAAGCTTTTGAAGTAATCAGGTGGGTAATTTAATTGCTCCAGGTATCTAATACCGATACATGTAAAAAGTCAACTCCTGCAGCTGCAGCTGCAGCTGCATCCACTTCATCATCACCAATCATCAGCACTTCGTGCGGTTCAAAGCCGCCATCATCAAGTATTTTATATACTGCATCGGCTGATGGTTTCGGTTTAAACTGGGCTGCATAATAAAAACCGATTTCGTCTTTCATGCCTTTCCACCTGATGCTTGCCACTTTGTTCTTTTGTTGCTGAATATTGCCATTAGTAAGTACAAATACTTTTTTTTTGTCATTCAGCAGTTTCTTCAAAAGCAATTCCATATTCTCTTTTAATAAAATCTGTTCTTTAGCTTCAACTGTACGCAAATGATGAAGTCAAATGTTCATTGCTTCTCGGGGCAATTCAAAACGGCTTATCATTTTATCAAAAAGATGTTTCCTTCCTTCATCAATAAAAGTATTGTATAAAAAGTGAGCTACCACCAGGTAACCTGTGCCATATAGGCTGTTTACTTCGTGTGCGATTGACTTGTAGGCAATGAGCAGGTAATCGCTCTCATCGTATAAAGTATTATCAAGGTCAAATATGTAAGCTTTGTACTTCAAAAAATCTTTCATTAATAATAAACCTCCTGCCAGTATCGTGAAAATCTTGTACCCCACTTCACCAGCATTTCTTCAGGCTGAATCTGCTGCCCGAGTTCCTGTTTTACAGCCAGCAATGGTAAATTAACACCAGCACCCAGGGCACTAACGATTGTACCTTGCACACGCGGATTAATCTCGAGTATTAAAAAGCGGTTGTTGGCTGCCTGTTTAACCTGAACACCAATGTTTCCATGCAAACCAATAGTTTCAATAATATTTTTTGTGTAGGCAATGATTTCTTTATGCTCAATAAACTCGCCTTCAACACTTATCCCATTAATCATTTTACTTCTCAGCCTTGGTATGATCAGTTTACTTATGCCATGTTCTAAAATACAATCCACAGAATATTCATCACCCGGTAAAACTTCGCTTAATAATAATTGCGGAAATGATCGTTTGTTGAGTAATGAAATAATTTTTGAATATGAGATATACGTTGAGTTTGGTTTGTAATTGAAAAGCAAATCAAATTCATCAATATTGTCATCAACAATCCTGAATCCTCTGCTGCCATTGGAAACTGAAGGTTTAAAACAAAACTGCTTTTGTGGATAACCCAGATCTTTAGCAGCCTTTTGAAACTGTTCAATATTGTTTACAATCCTGAAATTAGGAACTTCAATTTTATTGATCCGAAGGTATTCGTATAGTTTGCTTTTATCATTGGCCAGGTTCAATGGTTGTTCATTACTTACAAGCACTTTAATGTCTGCATCTTCAAATTTCTTTTTTTCACGGGTAAAGGCAAAGAGTTCGCGCGTAACCAATGGCATTACAATTTTAATTCCTGATCTGATGCAATTATCAAATACCACATCGATAAAATTATCATCAGTGGCCTTTGGAACAGTAAAGAAATTTTCATTAAGATACTTACCGGTTGCATTTGGATTGGCATCGCAAACAAAAAGATCAATAGAGGTGTCCTGCTTTAAACACCTGATTATACCCGGTGCACCGGGTGCACCTCCGCCAGTCATTAATACTTTTGTCATAACTGTTTTTTTGAAAAACACTCCAGCAGTTGTTCGCAAATAAATTCTGAAGCTTTGCCATCGCCAAACAATTCAGGAAATTTCAAAACACCCATTTGCTGTTCGAAATAATTATAGGCATCAATAATCTTATCGGTATCGGCCCCCGTAAGCCTGGCAGCACCGCAATCCACCAGTTCAATCCATTCTGTTTGTTCCCGTAAAATAATACATGGTTTTTTAAAGAAGAAGGCTTCTTTCTGAACTCCCCCGCTGTCAGTTGCAATCATGTAAGCATTTGTTTCAAGTTGAATCATATCAAGAAAAGAAACAGGTTCAATAATATTAACCATTTTATTTTTTTTCATTACATGCAGCAGGCTATCATCAAGTGTATCACCAAGCATTTTTGCTGTGCGGGGATGCAACGGAATTATAAATTTTACCTGGTGACGTACCGATAAACTATTAAATGCATTAAACAGTTTATTCAGATTTTCTTTTTCATTGGTATTCTCAGCCCGGTGCACAGTTACCAATATAAACCTGGTATTCTTTAATTGCAGCTGGTCAATAATAGTTGACTCTTTTTGTGCCACTTTTTCAAAATGTAAACTGTTATCAAACATCACATCACCACAATGAAAAATTTTTGGATTGTTGATATGATAAGGTGGCTTGTTATTTTCATTAAATCCTTCTTTTACAAGATTCAGGTAGCCTGCCCTGGTAGGTGAAAATAAAAGTGTTGAGCAATGATCGCAGGTAATACGGTTTATTTCCTCGGGCATTTTTTTATTGAATGATCGCAAGCCGGCTTCAACATGAACTACAGGCACATGAATCTTTGAAGCAGCTATGGCACCTGCAAGTGTTGAGTTCGTATCACCATAAACCAATAATGCGTCAGGCTTCTCATTCATTATAATCTCTTCAATTCCGGTAAGCATTTTTGCTGTTTGAGTAGCATGTGAACCAGAACCTGCATTAAGGTTGTAATCTTCTTTAGGTACTCCCAGCTCATCAAAAAATACCTGCGACATGTTGGCATCATAATGCTGTCCGGTATGCACAATCACTTCTTTGATTCTATCAGCGAACCGATTTCTGATGGCACGGCTTAAAGCGGCAGCTTTAATTATCTGCGGCCTGGCTCCTATTACTGTTACAATTTTTATCATTATCGCTAAATTGAACCATTATAATTTAAATGTTGTGTGAAAAAAAAAAAAATACACCTTCACCTGATCAATATTTACACAAACAAACAAGTTAAAAAAACAAAGCGCAATGATGATAAAAAAATTAATCTCAACATGCTGTTTGCTGCCTATGGCAACAAATATTTTTTCTCAAACAACACTTGTGTTGCAACCCGATGCTTCAACTGGTAATGATGCCTATGTTTGGGACTATCAGCCCAACACAAATTATGGAACAATAACCGGTTTGGATATAACCGCATGGACTGCATCTGGAACTCCTTATATAAGCAGAGCGTTCCTTCAGTTTGATTTAAGTTCTATACCTGCAGTAGCAGTTATTACCAGTGCGCATCTTTCCTTGTATCATAACAGCACGGCTACCAGTTATAATGGAATTCATAACGGAGCGAATGAGTCATTTCTTCAGCGAGTAACTGGAAACTGGCAGCAAAATACTATTAACTGGAATAACCAACCAACAACAACTACTATGAATCAACTATCCTTGCCAGCAACAACCAGTGGCACACAAGATTTCACCAACCTGGATGTAACAAACTTAGTTGCAGATATGGTGGCTAATCCTGCCACCAGTTTTGGTTTTATGCTTCGTTTACAAACTGAGCAAGAATACAGGGATTTATTGTTTGGCTCAAGCGAACATCCAAATGCGGCATTACATCCAAAGCTGGAAATTACATACGACACTAATGTAACCTGCCTCACCAAACAACCAAATGCAACTGATGGAAAAGACGCTTACGTATGGGACTATAATCCGTCCACAAACTATGGAAATGCTGATGGATTAGATGTTACAGCATGGACAGCTTCGGGCACTCCATATATCAGTCGTGTATTTTTGCAGTTTGATCTAAGTTCCATTCCAACGAATGCATCAATAGTTTCTGCAAAACTTTCATTATACCATAACAATACTGCTTCAGGTTACAATGGCATTCACAACGGAGCGAATGAATCATTTATAAGACAAGTTACCAGTAACTGGCAGGAGAATACTATAACCTGGAATAATCAGCCAACAACTACAAGTGTTAATGAGATTTATTTACCTGCAACAACAAGCGGCACCCAGGATTTTCTTGATGTTGATGTGAGAGGTATTGTTACCGGAATGGTAAGTAATCCCGGAATAAATTATGGCTTTTCCATGGTATTGCAAACTGAACAGTCATACCGCGATTTGTTATTTGGCGCAAGCGAACACCCTAACAGTTCATTACATCCCAAATTAGAAGTATGTTATAGTGTACCAACTGCAATTCATAACATCAATAACAGCACAGCATCATTAAGTTTTTATCCTAATCCCTTGCACACTGTTTCCACATTAAAAATTGAAGATCCGTCTTCTGCTTTAAGAGATATTGTAATTAATGACCTTGCAGGAAAAGTTGTTTTTGAAGAACTGAAATCAGCAAAAAAGGAATTCAAATTGGAGAGTAAAAATTTTCAAAGTGGATTTTACTTTGTTCGTGTGATTAGCGAAACCGGTGAAGTGCAAACATTGAAATTTGCAGCAGAATAATTCAACCGTTAAATTAATTAATTGTTGAATTAATAATTGCAACAAGTTGCCTGGTTAAATTCAATCGTGAATAATTCTCTGTGCCCGATGATTTAATTTTCAAATCATTTTTTTTGAAAAGATCATAATACTTCATCACTGTCTGTTTCATTAATAAGGTATCCTGAAAATCTACCACAGTTCCACTATTGGTTTCATTGATAATTTTTGCAGCATCACCGTCAACAGCTCCAATACACAATACCGGCCTGCCTGAAGCCAGATATTCAAACAGTTTGCCGGTTAATATTCCTTTTGAGTTGGGAGTATTGTTTACCAATAGCAACAGCACCTGAGATCTTGTTTGTTCTCTTATAACTTCGTCATGTTCCAGGTAATCTATTTTATTAAGGTTGGTGGTGAGATTATTTTTACTGAGCGCTTCTGTAACAGAGATATCTACCTTCCCTACTAATTTAATTTCAAGATCGTTTTTAAAATCTGTATTTGCACTGCAGAGTTCGCTCAGCACTTCCCAAAGATGAACTGGATTCCGGTCTTTATTCAATGAACCAATATGGGCTATAGAAAATTTTTTATCCGGCTCGGTTGTATCATGCAGCATATCTTCATCATCAAAACCATTAGTGATTACATCAACATGCCGGTTGGCTATTTGTTCAAACTCTTGGGCCATGGTACTACCAATTGTAATAATCCGATCAGCATTTTTCAAAACCTCTTTTTCAAGCCTGTGATGTTTCCGGTCTGCCGACCTGGTAAGCATAAGGTCCTTATAAAAATCGATGTTAGTCCATGGATCCCTGAAATCTGCAATCCAGGGAATTTTGAATTTATGTTTAAGCTGCATAGCTATCAAATGCATGCTATGAGGCGGCCCTGTGGAAATAATTACATCAACCGGGTTCTGACACAAGTAATCTGAAAGAAATTTTACTGAAGGTTTAACCCAGAATTTGCGCGCATCAGGAATAAAAAAATTACCACGGATAAACACTGATAGCTTTTCGGTAAACTTTGGCTTTTTACTCTCGGTTAAAAATCCCGTATTAATTTTCTGGTGAGGTTTATGTCCGATAAGCTTTTTATAAAGGTCATAGGGTTCCCATATAGGTTGGCTGATCACAGTTAGTCCTTCTGGAATATCTTTCAACAGCGACCTGTCATCCACCGGGTTTTCGGGATTAGATGGCGTATATACAACAGGTTGGAAATTCAATCGATGCAGGTATTTTACAAACTTCAGCCATCGTTGAACACCTGCTCCACCTGATGGCGGCCAGTAATAAGTAATTATTAATATCCTTTTCAAATTTTACAGATTCAAAAGTCTGCTAATATAAATCAATAAAAAAACCCCTCATTTAATGTGAGGGGTTTTAACCTTGAGCATAATAAATTATGCTTCTGCTTGATTTTCACCTTCCTGGTTCTTCTTAGCCTCTTCAGCAGCTTCAAGCTTTTCAATAGCTTTCTCGCGCTCTGAGGTTTCAAGATTAGCCTTCAATGTTGACAGTGCGTCAATATCTCCAAGAGTAGTTTTCTCCTGCGATTCTTTCACCTTTTTAACCGCCTTGGTTGTTTCATCAGCCTGCTTTTCTTTTTCAGCACCTTCAGCAACAAGGCTTGCACGCTTGGCATCTTCAACCAAACGGCTATGTGATACAACTATTCTTCTATTGTCTTTTGAAAATTCAAGTATTCTGAATTCAAGTTTTTCATCCTGCTTAGCCGGAGCACCATTTTCCTTTATCAGATGTTTAAACGGAGCATAAGCTTCAACATTATAGGGAAGAATAATGGTTGCACCTTTATCAGTTACCTTACCTACTGTACCTTCATGGATAGAATCAACAGTAAATATTGTTTCATAGGCTTCCCATGGATTTTCTTCAAGTTGCTTATGGCCAAGTGATAATCTTCTGTTTTCGATATCCACTTCAAGAACCACTACCTTGAGTTCTTCACCAATTTTGGTAAACTCACTCGGATGCTTTATTTTCTTAGCCCAGCTTAAATCGCTTATGTGAACTAGTCCATCTACACCTTCCTCTAACTCAACAAATACACCAAAGTTGGTAAATGCACGAACAGTTGCATTATGCTGACTGCCAACTGGGTATTTTTCAGAAATAGTTCCCCATGGATCAGGTGTAAGTTGCTTAATGCCTAATGACATTTTACGCTCAGCTTTGTCAATTGAAATCACCACACATTCTATTTCATCGCCTACTTTCATAAAGTCCTGCGGTGAACGCAAATGCTGTGACCAGCTCATTTCACTAACGTGTATCAAACCTTCAACACCAGGCATTACTTCTACGAATGCACCATAATCAGCAAGCACCACAACTTTACCTTTAATCTTATCACCAGCTTTAAACTTCTCATCTATATTTTCCCATGGATGTGGCGTCAATTGTTTTAACCCAAGTGCGATACGTTTTTTCTCCTCATCAAAATCAAGGATAACCACATTGATTTTATCATCCAGCTTAAGTACTTCTTCAGGATGCTGAATACGTCCCCATGAGATATCTGTAATGTGTAACAATCCATCAACACCTCCTAAATCCATAAACACACCATATGAAGTAATATTTTTAACAGTCCCTTCAATTACTTGTCCTTTTTCAAGCTTGCTCATAATTTCCATTTTCTGGGTTTCGAGTTCAGCTTCAATAAGTACTTTGTGTGAAACAACAACGTTTTTAAATTCCTGGTTGATTTTAACCACTTTAAACTCCATGTTTTTGCCAACATAGATGTCATAATCACGAATTGGCTTCACATCAATTTGAGATCCCGGTAAGAATGCTTCAATTCCGAACACATCTACAATCAAACCACCTTTAGTGCGGCACTTAACAAAGCCGGTTATAATCTCATCATTTTCAAGAGCAAGGTTAACACGCTCCCATGCCTTAAGTGAGCGGGCTTTTTTATGCGACAGCAGCAGCTGCCCGTTTTTATCTTCGGTTGTTTCTACATAAACTTCAATTTTATCACCCACTTTTAAATCGGGCATATGCCTGAATTCAGTAAGTGAAATTAATCCGTCAGACTTATAGCCAATATTCACAACAGCATCTCTGTCGGTAATGGCAATAATCTCACCGGTAACAATTTCATGTTCAGCAACAGAATTTAAGGTTTTGTCGTACAGATTCACCAGGCGCTCTTTTTCTTCAGCCTTGTATGAATCGTAACGTTTGCCAACGCTTGACCAATCAAGATCATCATCAGCTATACCAACACTTCCCAAAGCTTTGGTATTAAGGTTAATAGTTTCACTCATTTTTTTAATTTGTTAATAATTAATTTGTTTGATACCCCTTAAAAAAGGGAGCGCAAATGTAGTTAAATATTGCTTTTGAACAACAAAAACATATCTAAGTAAAATAAAGCTTAATGAACAGGTATAACAATGACTAAATGCAGGCTGATGTTTGATGTTATTTGTTTAATGTATATTAAATATTCTTATAAATGAAATGAGGTTTTAAACCTTTATCGCAATAAGACATCAAAAACAAATTCATAGTAAAAAGTATAGCAATGAA
>JBGARN010000170.1:0-5788 GCA_044230205.1 Bacteroidia bacterium | reverse complement strand
ATGCAACGAGGGAATAACCCATATATTCATCATTGTCTTGAATAGTAAATGATGTTGATAACGACACCGATACTGAACCTACATCGGTATTTATGCTACCGCCAAGGCTAACGCTAACTGTTATAGAGGAGCCACCATCTTCTTCAATCCAATGAAATTCCATTTCAGTGCCATAAACATAACCAGCTGTTGAAGGGAAAGTTCTATACCAATTGAATAACGGAGTATTTACTGTGTACCACTTCCCATTAATATCACCTCTGTCAGGCTCATAATACTTTTCTACAACCATAACCGCTTTTGGACTGCTATCGCCTGTCTTAAATTTCGATCCATATATTTTAAGGCGTAATTCAGGCCTTCCCTTGGTCCAAGGCTCAATAGTATTTAAACTAGGCACCCTTATTTTGTTTAAATTTGTATTATACCCACTTGTTCTTTCAGCGTGTTCGAAATGATATTTTAATACTCCGTTTGCATCAACCCGTTCGCTGACTCCTACTACTATTACTGGCACTGCAGGGTCAACAGTTGCGTCAAGGTAATGAATGTTTCCTTTGCTGTCGTAAGCCTTTATTTGTTTAAGCGACTTTTCACTTACACCGAGCTGTGAAATGGCCACAAGAGGAATGTCTCGATCTGCATTCCAATTTTCGCAATTAACAGGTACTGAAATCTGAAAATTGGTAACATTAGAAATAACACTTTGAAATTCCGTTATGCCTGAATAACTTCTCATCGCTGATGCTGAGAAAATACTTTCCAGGCTTCTTCCATTGATGGCATTTGATTTGGCTGATTTGTACAGAATGTCATAATCACCATCAAACTGTTTCATTGCTTCTGTTTTGATGAATGATCGCAGTGCTGCATCATCTAAAGATGTTGCGATAATCAATGCTGCTTTATCAAGTGATTCATTAACGGACCTGATATCAGTTCCTGTAGCTGTCGCTACTTGAGTTGGAGCTCCTGAAGTTGAAGTCATGTCCATGGGAGAAATTTCATCCATTTGTTTTTTGCATGAGCTTAATGTTATAGCTGCAATAGCAGCTATAATTACTAAATTTTTCATTGTTTTTTAATTTTAAATTTGTTAATAATAATTTTGATTAATTTTTTTAAATTCCAGTAGATAACTTTTTTACCTGGCTGCTTAAGGTGGATGACTATACATAATTTTCATGAGTTTTTTTTATTAATATGAGTTATTGCTTGCTGCTTAAAATCATCTGATGAACATTAGCCATTCAACGAATTTGATTTTCTGTATTTGATTATACTGACAACAAATTTAGAGCGGATAAAACCTGAATACTATTGCCAACTATTATGCGTAGTACATCAACTACTATGTGTACACAATACACAATTAGGTGTCTTTTAAAAAAATTTTCATGTTGTTAGGTTGCCTTTCACTTACTGGTTAAATCGTCAAAGGTCAAACCTAGATAGCACGATAATTTTGCTCTTCTTACAAGTCTGAGTTTCCGTTCAACCTGTTTCTTGTAGCAAACTTGTCGTTCTAATTCATGGTTTATATTTTTGGCATAAAAAAAACCGCCAACAGTTAAGTTGACGGTTTCCATTTTTTTGATTTTAATGAGCCTTACAAATTAATATTATCTCGGGTTTATTTAATAAACTTTAAAGCATATTAACATCTGCTTCTGCGCATTAAATTAGAGTTAGCGCCAGGCATCCAATAAATGAAACAACCATGTAAAAAATGAAAATCAAGTCACTACTGGTTGTATCATTCCAAATTGCTCCATTATCCTTCAATCTAAGCCAATTCAAATTAGCACGTTGGTTGGCATCATCGGCTGTTTTATGCTTTGCTTTGTATCCATCAATCTTCAGCCACTCAAGGTTAGGCTGAATCTGGTTTTTCAATTTTGAACTTATGCGATTTTTCATGTTTTTAAATTTAAGTCTGTTAATCGTTTGGTTATTGATTGATTTGTTTTTCCTAATTCAAAAAAATCACAATCATAAATTTTTCCATTTTTGAGGTGGTACGATTGAATAATTGAGCCATGCACACCTCAGTATTTGTAGTGCTAATTATTAGCTGCTTGTTTTTACCTGAACGTTTCATCTTATTAAGTTTTTAGTTGTTTGAGTTTGTTTTAAATTATTTCAAATCCGATTTTCAATTTGATGAACCAAATGTATCCGGTCTTTACCAGCTTGATATATGCAAATGAGCAGGTGTAAGCTTAATGCTACTATCCGTCAAAAAAGTACAACTGCTCCCGAAAACTATAAATGCATTTATTTGCAAAGAATAGCCGTTCCTGCCAGGTTAATTTAATCTGCTAATGCTAAAAGCAGTATTGAGATCCAATTTTCTGGTGCCTTTCAAAGGCAAAAAGCGTTGATTTGTTGAATGTCTCTACTATACTAAATCAAGATATTTTATACGTGAAAATCTTTAAACAATTTGTCACATCAATCAATAAAATGATTACGTTTACTAATGAAAAACCAACGAATATTTAATGCCATTACAACCAGGATTTTAATTTAATTAAATTCGAATTGACAAACTGATAGCGTTATAATAAATACCCTATTTATAGACTGATTAATATTTAATTTTAAACATTCACACTAAAACTTAAAAACTATGAAACCTAATGAATTTGGAAAAAATATTTTCCTTGCAGCATTGTCATTATTTATAATTATTTCAAATGCTTATGCCCAGTTACCAGATTGCATAGACTTTAGACGCACGGGTAATGCTGGCTATTGCTGTGCACAAACCGGTACGAATAGTAATGGCGAAGTAATTTGTATTGACACTAACTATATTGGGATACCCGGTTTGAAAGGCAATTTAGAAATTGAAGAATCTATTCTAATAACTAACGATGGAACAACCAATGTATATGGTGAAACGGATATTCTAACCGGAGGTGGGCTTGGCGATTCAAATAATATTAAAGCCGCAATATTTGGATGGAAACCAATTACGGATACTGAATTTGGGAGGTGGGGCTTTAATGGTTATACCAATTGGACTTCACCAGCAGTATTAATTAAATCACAATACACCGGAACCAATTCTGATGTTATGGCACTAAAGGTTATTTCAAAATATGCGACAGGTAAAGGAGTTGGTATTGATGTATCAGGTGGTACAAAAGGAATAAACGTAACTAATGATGCTGCAAATACACCTGCAAATACGTGAAGAATTTTATTTGGAATTAAAATCGGTATCAACAACGTGTCTCTTCATTTATAAAAGATATAGGAGGGCATTTTACCACTCTGTATTCTGAAGTGGTTCTATGTTTGGAATCTATACAACAGCAACTGGTGGCTACAACTGAATACGCAGGTTCTTTGATTATAATGTTTACGCATATGGAACCTATCCTGCATATTGGTACCATTAATAATTAGTTCAGACAGAAAGACAAGATTTTGTATGAGAAAAATATGCCGAGAAATTGCTGAAGCAAGCCTACCAATTATTATTTTAAAAAAGATATATCTGAATATAATGAATTTACCTGTTAATATTCAACATGGTCTATAGCCCAGGATGTTGAAGAAATTTTCCCTGAATTGGTTTCTGAAATTACCCGTCCTGCTACAACTGATCCTGAAACACAAGAAGAAATTTCAAAAGAAATAAGTTTCAAAGGCATAAATTATACAGGATTTATTCCATTATTAATTCAATCAATTAAAGAGCAACAGGAACAAATTATAACCCTTAAATCAGAAAATGAATTTTTGGCAACAGAAATTAATGAGATTAAGAAAAAGCTAGAAATACTAATGAATGGATCAGGTAATGCTATTAAAGAAAGAGATGTGTTATCATCTTCACTTGAACAAAACAATCCTAACCCATTTAATGAATCAACACAAATAAATTATTCTATTGCGGGCAATGCAAGGAATGCATTAATTACCATTCGCTCAATAAATGGTACAACACTTAAAACATATTCAATTGAAATTGTTTCTCACGGAAATCTGATTATTCCTGCTTCAACATTTAATGCAGGCACTTATATTTATGACCTGATTGTTGATGGAATAAAAGTTGACTCTAAAAAGATGACGATTTTAAAATAACTTATCATTATTTTAATAAAGATTGATTAATTAAAATTAAACCCTGGGCATCAATAGATGTTGCAGGGTTTAATTTTTTGCCTGACCGTATTCATTATTGTTTTTTACATTTGATAGTACTTTACAACTCACTTGCTTAACTTAAAATAAAAACTGACTTCCGTTTGAAAAGATATTTTTTATTATGGCTTTTGATTTTCATGGGAATGAATACTCCGGCTCAAATCAAATTACAGTCAGATTACAATTTTCATAACCTTTCTATAAAAGATGGTTTATCACAAAGTGCAGTCAACTGCATTTTACAAGATAAGCGTGGCAGTATGTGGTTTGGCACTTTAGACGGACTGAACAAATTTGACGGATACCGGTTCAAGCAATATAAACATAGAATTAATGACCCGAAAAGCATTTCTGCCTCTGCCATTTATTGTATTTCAGAAGATACTGATGGAAAGATATTAATCGGAACCTTTGGTGGCGGATTTTCAATATTTAATCCGCTTTTTGATGAATTTACAAACTATCGTTACAATCCCGAAGACAGTTCAACGTTAAGCAGTAACGAAATTACAGGAATTTTACATCATAAAAATAGTTTCTACTGGATATCAACTTTTATTAATGGACTTAACTTGTTCGACACGATTACCAAAAAATCAATTCGAATTTCTAAAGACGGAAGTAGTTTTTCATTAAGCAGCAATAATATCAGAGGAATGGTAAGAGGTAATGATGGTAAAATATACATCGCAACAAGAAGCGGATTAAATATTCTTGATTATGATGGTCACTCAATAAAACATTTTTATTGCAATGCTGACGATTCAACAGTGGTACAAGACAATAAATTTCAATATATTTCTAAGGACCATAAAGGCAGAATATGGCTTGGAAGCCGCAATGGAGGGGTATTTATGTTCAATCCAAAAACTGAAAAATTTGTACAGTACAAGCACGATATGAACAATATAAACTCAATCGCATCAAATTATGTAAACTGTGTGTCAGAAATGGACGATGGAATGATATGGATAGGAACATTTGATAATGGAATCAGCATTTTAAATCCCGAAAATGATTCAATAATTCAGTTATCAAAAACACCCTCTGATCCTTATTCATTAAGCAGCAATCAGATAATAAATATTTATCAAGGCAGTTCAAATATAATTTGGGTGGGAACCAATCCGGGAGGAGTAAATTATTATCATAACAGCTTTAACCAATTCTCACTTTTGAGAAATATTTGGGGAGATATTAAAACACCCGACTATAATAATGTCTTCTCTATAAACCAGGATAGCAGTAAACTATGGATAGGTAGTGGTGGTGCTGGTTTATATAACTATGATTTTGCAAGTGGAACTATGCGTTCAATGACAAATTCACCTGTTAACCAAAACTCAATTTCTTATAACAATATCTGGAGCCTGGTAAATCTTAACAACGATACGTTGATCATAGGCACTTATGGAAAAGGATTTAATATTCTAAATAAACGATCAGGAAAAATATCCCGATTCAAGAATGACTCATTAAACCCCAATTCTTTAAGTTCTGATCAAATTTTATGCATGACCATGGTAAATGACGGCCAGTTATGGATTGGAACAAATGCAACCGGAATTAGCATTTTTAATCTGAAGGATCAAACCTACAGGCATTTGAAAAACGATCCATCTAA
>JBGARN010000025.1:0-39811 GCA_044230205.1 Bacteroidia bacterium | reverse complement strand
TTATGCTACTGAAGCCAAACGCGTAACTGATGAAATGTTTGTTACGGCAGCTGAAGCCGTTGCCGAACAGGTTACTCAAGGAGATTTTGCAAAGGGATTAATATATCCTCAGGTGGATAATATTCTTGAAGTATCGTATAATGTAGCCGTCAAAGTTACCGAAAAAATATTCGAGAGCGGTTTAGCAGGAGTGGAAAAGCCCAAAGACATTAAAGCATTTATAAAAAGTAAAATGTATGAGCCTAAGTATCATTAATGCTTTATTAAGCACCCAAAAAGAAAAATAATTTTTTAAGGAATATTTATATGGTTGATAATTTGGTTAAGTAAAATGGCAGCAGATACTGCCATATAAAACTGACTAATCACCGAAGTGGATACAGCTAACATCTGGCTTATTATATTTTTCCAGCATATATTAAACTCGTAATTTAATTTTCAGTATGAGGCAGGCTAAGGAGCCTTGCAATTAACACTGCAGGAAACAAAATGCCAGTTATAGCTTCGAGCATTGCAATGGATTGTGCAATTTGTGAAACCGGTGTTATATCTCCATATCCAATTGTGCATAAGGTGATAAAACTGTAATACAGGTATTTGAATTCGTAGTGATGTTGTTCAGTATAAAGTCGTTCATTAATTATAAACGAATCGGGTAATACTATTGCAATTAGCATATAAATAAATCCGAAAATTAATCCGAAAAGAATGTAAACCACAATGGCGCCCTGAACACGGTGTACATTGACTCTGCCATCAGCAAATACTCTTATTAGAATAATTAATGCGAGCAATGAAAAAAAAATAATCAATAGTATTAATTCAATTATGCGTCCATTGCCGGTTCTTTCAGAAATACTGAATATGCCGGCAGCCATCAGGATAATTGTAAAAAGTATGCCCAGATACCGATGTGTTTTGTTTTTTGTTATTGCATAAATGCCTGTTATAAAATTTAGTGCTAAAAAAATAAATGCTGCATTTAATAATGGTTTAGAATATTCAGCTAAGGGATAAATAAAAAAAACAGTTACTATAAGCGTAAATAATAAAATAGTTAAGGATTGGTCTTTTGCCCAGAAAGTATACCATTTCTTATAGAATTTACTCATAAGTATTTAGAGCATCTGCAGTTCGTATGCAATAGTAATAATAAATTAGAATTGAATCGTTAATTCCATGCCTGAGTAAATGATTTCATAATTCAAGGTATATTTAAACAGTTAAAAAAAGCCGGAAGTTTTACTCCCGGCTATTTTGCTTTACATTATTATCATTTTAGTTTTTCGTATCTCATTACGGTTTCGCCATTCAATAAAATAAATGCCCTTTGCTTCATCACTCATATCAATTGTAAATGAGTTGCTGTTAAGAGTACCGGTGTTAATTGACCGTATGAGTCTTCCCTTGGTGTCATTAATATTGATAATGGATGACTCAGTAAAGATACCGTTAATAGTTATCTGAACTTTTCCATTGGAAGGATTAGGAGCGATTATCAAACTGTTATTACTATTGGCCTCATAAATTCCGGTTGCTGTAGCTATATTTATATTATCAATAAACAGGCTATTACCATAACCATTAATGTTAGTAAATCGTATTTTTAATTGCTGACCAATGTTGGTTGGCAAATAAACAGAGTCTCTTCTCCATTCATTAGCTGCCAAGGGACTCCAAAGCCCTGTCTGATCAGGTACAGTTGCCAAATCAGTACCACCTTTATAATATATTGTGTTGTAATAGTTGGCTCCGCAATCGGTGCTTACATCAACCCTTAGTGTATCAGAAAACACATCATTATATCGCGCATAGGCAACATCAAAAAATAATATCGGGTTGCTGATTCCTGAAATATCCACTTCATTGGTCATCAGATAATCTTCATCTCCCGGTGCGTTGTATGCAAAATTATTAACATATGCAGCATCAGTGGCAGTGCCTGAGCTACCAGTCACTCCAACTTGCTTTTCCCAGGTATATCCTCCGTTAGTATTGTCAAGTGCCCAACCTTGTGGCGGAAATGAAACACCCTGAAAATCCTCAGTTACCGGCAATGGCATTGCAGCGAGTATATTAATATAGGAAGTTTGGGATGAAGAGCCGGTTCCAAATCCGTTGGTGGCACTTAAGGAAACATCATAGCTGCCAGTTGCATTAAATTGTACCTGTGGATTTTGTGAGGTAGCTGAAGTTCCGTTTACAAATGTAAACGTAGCCGGAGTAATTGTCCAGTTCCATGATGTTGGATTATTTGATGACTGATCCGTAAATGTAATTATTGCGCCTGTACATCCTGTAGTAAGATTAGCATTAAATAATACTACGGGTGGGGCACTGGTTTCAGTTACACCAATATCATCAAGTGCAATATCGCTTGTGAAATCAGGTCCGGTTTCACCTCTGAATCTTACATTGATTATTTTACCTATAAACGGAACAAGTGATAAATTTGATTGATGCCAGATATTGCCCTGGTCACCATTAATTTGCGCATAGTTAAGCGTCCATTCATTATCAGCCAATATATCAACAGTTAAACTTCCCATTGCTGCACCATACATATGATACCAGAAACTTAATTGCGGTGACAATGTTCCCGTAAGGTCAATGCAAGGTGTTAACAATGTTGATTTTTTATCAAAGCACACGGAGGCTTCAAGATAGATGTATTTTCCACCTGCACCGCCTGTGGTATGATCTACATCAGGACCGGTAGCTGTGGAAGGTGTACTTCCTGAACTTACACGGAAATCAATATCGTCATCGGATCCATTGGTAAGATTCAGCATTCCATTGCCTAAGGGGCAAACAGTGGCTTCACAGTCGCTTGCATTCGAACATATGCTCATTGACTCGAAATCTTCAATATAGGGTATTGAAGCTAATGTACCTGATATAACATTTATATTATTGGTAACGGTATCATTGTAAAGGTTTAAATCACCTGTATATGCTGTCCAAACCTTAAGCGTATAACTTCCAATGGAAGTCATGTTAACAGTGGCTATGAACTGATAAGTTACATTGCCGAAAGGTGCTATTGTTCCGGTATAAGTTTCTGCAACAGTTGCTCCACCGTTTAAAGTATAATAAACCGGAATGTTTGTTACCGGATTCTGGCCTTTATTTTCAATCAATAGCGTTACTACAATTGCTGAATTATCCTGGCAATCCTGCAATATACCTGCACCTGGAGCAATAACACTTGTAACCTGAACATCTAACGCCAACGGGCAGTTTGAAATTCCCGGTTGCTTGTTAATAGCAAGGCATCTTCTTCCATAAGTGGAGCTGGCAGTTATAGGAGCAACACTGAACCAATAGTCGTCAATAGGATTAGTACCATATACAATATAATTATTGGTTGCAGTAGTGCCAATGGAATCCATGTAATATGCACCAAGCTGATAAACAACATAACCTGATGCACCACTAATGGTGTCCCATTTTAACCTTATTGAATCAGGACATGACCAATCAACTGCAAGGTTGGCTGCAGTGCCGATAATTGCAAAAGGCTGATCATTTTCATCTGAGATGGCATTACGGCTTACGCGAATCTTAGCTTCACCGGTAACAGTTGGAGGAACTGTCCATGTAAACTGGCGTGACGAACCAAGTACTGCTCCAGAAGCTATATTATATGTAGCCCCATTATCGGTTGAATATTCAACTAAAAAAGTGCCTGTACTACCATATGCATCCCACCGGATAGTTTCCTGCTCATTAGGAACAAATCCTTCACCACCGTTAGGATAGGTTACTGCAATCTCATCATTAATAAATTCCCAAACTACATAGTAGGATTGAGGGCCCTGTGGGACTTCAGTTCCTATAACATTTACAGTATAGGTTCCGGCAGATGGTGCATCAATAGTAACCTGTTCCATATTATTAAGAGTATCAACACCCGGTACGGCATTAGCATTTAATGTAGTAGCATTTGGTGTTGGGTCAAGTACTAATGGCAATAAGGTTGCAGATGTGGGATCAGTAATAGTGAGATCGATATTGTTTACCAATGCTTTTAACGCAGCAGGATCTCCTTCAACATCATTCCAATAAACCATTACTTTTACTTGAGCAGTGCCGGCAGGAACTGAAATAGTGTGGGTGTTGGTATTACCTTGTGAAAGAGTACTGCTTAAGTAATGCCCGTCTGCTAAGGTACTGTATGCGCGTTTTACGTTTATCTGTCCCCAGCCAAATTTATAATCCGGTCCCGGGTTTCCAATTTCATTGGCAGAATTAAGAATACATGCTTTTATCAATGCTCCATCAGGGTTTGCACCGCCATTCATTGATTTATAAGCCTGGTAAAGTTGAGTATAACAACCTGCCACTCCGGGAGAAGCAGCTGAAGTTCCGCCACCTACCTGGTAACCGTTAGCTTCATCTGTTGACATTTGATCTTTTCCATTTGCTGAAATATCAGGTTTAATACGTCCGTCTGAAGCCGGGCCATGACTAGAAGTATTATCTATTACTCCAAAAGCATCAATGTTGGCGCAGGTAGTTACATTTTTTCCTTGTTTATATCCTCCGGTTATATTTCCCCACTGGCCTCCGGCACCATATCCGCAGTCATTACCATTATTATTACCGGCCGAAAAACAGAATATCAGTTGCTGATTGTTATGCAATAGCATATCACCTTCCTGCGAGAAGGTATTATAATCATTACAGCCCTGGCTGTAACTTGTTGAAACAATCACCACATCATGATTATTATAATTATCAACTGCATTAACAATTTGCGGATAGTCACCAAGGCTGCTTCCGAAAATATCAAACAAAACCAGGTGCGCTCCCGATCCCATACCACGAATTACCGGGTCGAGATTTCCTGCTCCCACACAAATTCCGGAGGTCATATCACCATGGTTACCAGCTTGTCCTTGTTCAGTAAGATCAGTTAATCGTCCTTTAAAATCAATATGGCTAATACTACCGTCATCAGCTATTGCTGCAGTAACACCTGTTCCGTCAAAATGTAATCCAGAAGCATTATCGGAATTGATATAATTACTTCTGTGAAGACTGCGACCTTTGGTATCATCTGGAACAGGCGGAGGAGGAATGGCCTGAATATGTTGTACAAATGATAAACCAGCAAGCATAGCAACTCCATTGGCTGAATTAACTCTTACCGTATAGGTAGTAAGGTTTTTGCCTTTGTTTAAGATTTCGCAACCGGCACTTTTTAAAGCCTTGGCTACATTTTCAGCATTTGCATTTTTAAAATAAGTAACAACAACATCAACTGTACCTTTAACTTTAACTGCATAATCAGGTAAAACAGGTGATTTTAATTCTTCGCTTATTTTTTGCTGATCAGTTAACGGTAAAATGCTTCTTACATTAAGACGACTTAAATCTGGTGTAGTTTGTTCAACAGGTATTGCCACCAACCATGCATTGTGTGGCAAATAATTGAGCAGGCGAATGCCGTTTTGCTCTATTTCAGCTTTCTGCTTTTCGCCAGGAATTGCATAAAACTGCATCAATGCATAATAATTGCCGTCAAACATCGGAAGATGTTTATAGTCGGCAGTTGTGCTGTATGCAGCTGCGTTGGCATCAGGCGTAACGATACCTGACTTAAACAAAATTGAATAATTATTGTTACTAACCTGGCTAAGGGCTATTGATGCTACACATGCCAGGAAACAAGTGGTGATAAATTGTTTCATTTAATATGTTTTAGAATTTGAGTTTTGAAAGATATACAGAATTTGAAACTATCAATAACAAACCTTAATAAGTTTGACAAATATCTTTCTAATTTCGCACTCCAATTTGATTTTATATGATAACCAAAGAACAAGTAATAAATGCCTTAAGTAATGTTGAAGAACCTGATCTGAAAAAAGATCTTGTTACATTAAATATGATTAAGGATGTGGAAGTAAACGGTAAGAATGTAAGTTTTACAGTTGTGCTTACTACTCCGGCTTGCCCATTAAAAGAGCTGATTCGTAATGCATGTATTAATGCGATAAAACATTATGTTGATAGTGAAGCTGTTGTGGAAGTTCACCTTACAGCTAATGTTGGTACCGGACGATCAGCAGAGCAGCAGTTTTTGCCGGGTGTTAAAAATATAATTGCAATTGCAAGTGGAAAAGGCGGTGTAGGCAAGAGCACTGTAGCTGCAAACTTGGCAGTTGCATTAGCACAAACTGGTGCGCGTGTGGGATTAACAGATGCAGATATATATGGGCCTTCACAACATATCATGTTTGGTGTTGAACATGAAAAGCTATTTGTAAAAGAAGTGAATGGTAAGCAATTGATGGAACCTGTTACAAAATACGGAGTGAAATTACTTTCAATCGGATTTCTTGTCGATCCAAATCAGCCGGTGGTATGGCGTGGACCAATGGCTTCAAAAGCTTTGCAACAGTTGTTTGCAGATGGAGACTGGGGTGAACTTGATTACATGCTCATTGACCTGCCTCCCGGTACTGGAGATATACATCTGACTCTTGTTTCAGCAGTGCCGGTTACCGGTGTTGTAATTGTATCTACTCCACAAAAGGTTGCATTGGCTGATGCGCGTAAAGGCACATCTATGTTTATGCTTCCAAACATTAATGTTCCGGTTCTGGGCCTGATAGAAAACATGGCTTATTTTACACCTGCTGAATTGCCTGAAAATAAATATTACATTTTTGGAAAAGACGGTTGTAAAAACCTGGCAGAGGAATTAAACATTCCATTTCTTGGGCAAATTCCATTAGTACAAGGTGTTTGCGAAAGCGGGGACAACGGAATGCCTGTGGTATTAGAAGAAAGTAATCCGGCAGCTATAGCTTTTTACAATGCTGCCCGAAATGTAGCACAGCAGGTTTCAATACGTAATGCACATTATAAACCCACAGAAAGAGTTGCTGCTGCAGGCTTTTAATTTTTAAAAATTACCTTTGCATTGAATCATATTCCTTAATTTTGATGAATAATTTTCAGGATACAGTGCTATCAAACGAATTACTGATACAACGAATAGAAGATACGCTTGAAACGATCAGGCCATATCTTAATGCTGACAGTGGGGATATCAGGCTGGTTGAAGTTACTGATGATATGATTGCAAGGGTAGAACTGTTAGGCGCATGCAGCAGCTGCAGCATGAGTATGATGACTATGAGGGCAGGTGTTGAGCAATCAATACTTAAAGCGGTGCCTGAAATTAAAGCTGTTGAGGCAGTTACTATTTAATATAAATTCAGGTTTCAGTTTTTTCTTCTTCTATTGAAATAACTTACTAAATTCTTTTAAGTAATTTTTCTTAGCTGTTATACAAGTACCTGAAAATAGCTTTATCAGCCTCAGAAAAAACTAAGTTTCTTCTCTGGTATACTTTCTCGGCCAAAGCAATTGCCTTATTCAATTCAAATTTTTCAAATCCTTTAGAACCTCCCCAACTGAAACTGGCTATATTCTTTGATGGAAATCCTTCTCCGAAAATGTTTGCTGAAACTCCAACAACCGTTCCTGTATTGAACTGTGTATTAATGCTACATTTGCTATGATCGCCCATAGTAAGTCCACAAAAAACAAGGCCGGTATCAATGTACTTTCCTTCGCCAAAGCTCCATACTTTTACATTACCGTAATTGTTCTTTAAATTAGAAGTATTGGTATCAGCACCAAGATTACACCATTCACCAATAACAGTATTTCCAATATATCCGTCATGTGCTTTGTTGGAGTATCCAAGCATTACCGAATTGGTTACTTCTCCGCCCACTTTACAATCATTTCCTATTGTAGTTGCACCGTAAATTTTTGCACCCATTTTTAAAGTGCTGTTATCACCCAAACAAAATGGTCCTCTGATGAGACAGCCTTCCATTACTTCTGCATTCTTTCCAATATATATCGGACCGGTTTTTGCATTAAGTACAGATGCCGATACTGATGCACCTTCTTCAATAAAAATATTTTCAATTCCCATCAATTGATTCGGTGCATAAATATGCTGTGATTTTCTGCCGCGTGTCAGTAAATTAAAATCAGCTAAAATTTCTCTTTCGTTTAAACGGAAAACATCCCATGAATACTTTATCAGCCCAACACTATCTTCATTAATCCGTATTTCATTTTTTTCGGTTTTCAGAAATTCATTGTTCTCAATTTCATTTTTTGATGCACTCATGGCAATTATTGTATTTCCTGCAATCAAAGCCTGATTGGGCTTTAGACTACTTATGGCATCAATCAGAAACTCATCAGGTAAAACTGCACCATTGATAAGTATGTTTTCATCTTCAGTATGTAATGGGAATTTTTCAGCGAGGTAATCAGCGGTCAGATAAGATATTTTATGTGAGAGTAATAACTCCCATTTTTCATAAATTTTCAGGATTCCTATTCGAATATCTGCAACAGGACGCATATAAGTCAGAGGCAAAAGACTTATTCGTTCTGAATGATCAAATAAAATGTAGTTCATTTTTTTTCGCTAAAGTAATAATGCTGCTACATGAAGCAGCACATCATCATTCTTTTTCTTAAAAAGTGTATAAAAAAGTCCTGGGGACTTTTCATGTCTATTGCTTTACAATCTTTTTATAATGCTGCTCTGTATCCTTACTGAGTTTAACAGTGTAAACCCCGGGTATAAGCTTATTTGCATCAATAATATATTGTAATTCGGAACTGTTACATTTTTTGTTGATTACAAGTTCGCCTAAGGCATTATAAATTTCAATCTTGCTATTCGCATCACGGAAACTTTCAGTTATATCAATGATCAATACACTTGTTACCGGATTCGGATAAATTGTAAAGCTGTTGTTGGAATTGAAATCTTCTATTCCTGTAACTGAAATCACAATCTGCTGGGTAACGGTACTGCTGCAGGTTCCACCGGCATAAGTCGTAAGTGTTACTGTATATGTTCCAATCGTTGCATAAGTATGCTGTGGATTTTGAAGCGTAGAAGTTCCGCCATCACCAAAACTCCATGACCATGATGTTGCACCGGTTGAAGCATCAATAAAATTGACAACATTGGTAAGGTAATTAAACGAAAATGCAGTAACCGGTGTTGGCTCAATAGTAACGTTTACCGGAGTACGAGCACTAACGCAGGGTGGACCCTGAACTGTCCAATCATAAAAATAATAATAATAGCCCGGTGATCCTGCATTCGTTCCCTTAATGGATATCAATCCTGCTATATCATAAGGAAAAGTTGCACCGGAGTTGTTGCGGTACAAATCAACATTTCCTTCGCAACCTAATTCTAAATCTGTTCCGGCAGGAATATCAAAGTTAAGAGTAGCAATACTCATTCCGCTTGGAAGATTAATGTCTATGGACTGCAAAGTATTTCCGGCATTGTCCTTAAGAGTTATTGTGCGTATACCGCTTCCCTGAGCATAAACTTTAACCGAAACTAATTTGCAAGCTGCATAACAATCAAAAACAAGATCATGATAATTGGTATTGGTAAAAATACTGCCACCACCAAATGTATTATCAACAGGTCCTACATTTTGGGGTGCTGGATAAATTTGGTTTTCTACATAAAAAGTTGTTGGAACGCTTACAGGTGGTGTTATAAAAACAGGACCAGTATATAATGCCGTACCGCCTGTGGGAGCATTAAACCAAACCAATGAATCGCCACCAGTAGCTGTAATTACAGCCATCATTCCGGCACAAGTACTTGCACCGGTTCCTGATGGTGATGATGGAAGATTTATAGTAATCAAATTGGGCATTGTGATGGTATTGCTACCAAATCCATTAGTTGAAGTAAGAGCTACTGTATAGTTACCATTAGTTGTATACGTGTGTACGGGGTTCTGTTGTGTTGATGTAAAGCCATCACCAAAATCCCAAAGCCAGCTTGTTGGTCCGTTAAGTGAAAGATCAGTAAAATTAACAACCCCATTACAACTTGAAGTTACATCTGTACTGAAATTTGGAGTAGGAGCAGTGTTGGGTAATTGACATTGCCATGTTAATGCAAATCCGGCATTTGTTACAAATACATCGCTCGTAAATCTAATTGTGATAGAACCTCCGGTTGAATTAACTGTTCCGGGTGAATTGGTTCCTGTATAACTACCTATAAGGGGACTGTTAGTAGTTGCACCATCGTAGATATAAAGGAAATCGTATGTATCTTCCAAATCAAACAGACTAAAGTTTAACTGAACTGATGCTGCACCAAAAGGTGCTATTGTTATGGAACTTGAAGCATTGTCAGAATAATTGGCAGACGGTCCACCATCATCATATAACTGACCTATACATGATGTTTGGGTGGCTGCCACTCCGTTTATTGGCATTGAGATTATGCATGGATTTGCAGTATCTACACTAACATATCCGATTTTTAAAATAGAATCAATACCGCAAGTGGCTCCATCTGAAATTAATTTTACATCGTAAGTGCCGTAGTTGCTGTATGTATGCTGTGGATTAATCAATGTACTTGTTGAGCCATCACCAAAATCCCATGTATAATAACCTGCATTGTTACTTTGGTTTGTAAACTGAACGGTAGCAGGCGTTTGACAATGAACAGTAACATCAGCAGTAAAATCACTGTTAACCCCCGGCACAAATGCAGCTCCTACACCACAGGCATACCATGCATTTACAGTTGCTATAACCTCTGGTGTACATGGCCCGAATAAATCGATAGCTGCCTGAACTGCATAATACCTTGCCTCAGCATAATCAGATGAAGGCACCAGGTAAACAGTATTCATTCTGTAACATATAGCAGCAGCATTGTCAATCCCAATACCGGTAACATTATAAGCATTTCCTAAATCGTTTGTTCCTGTTCCGCCCTCAGTTAAAAGGTAAAACCAAAAATTCATTACACCACTGTTATTATGTACCTCATTAGGTGCGTTCCAATATTGTCCACCATAGCAATCAGGATTCTGATACTGGTTAGGATCGGCCATGTTTCTGAATGGTGTACCACCAATTTCATCTCCTATAAGCCAGTCAATTGTGGCAGGTTGTTTTCCATAATATCTTATAGCATTGCCCATACAATCGCTAAATGCCTCATTCAAAGCACCCGATTCATCTGAGTAGATCAATCCGGATGTATATTCAGTAACGCCATGAGAAATTTCATGACCTGTAACATCAAGAGATGTCAGTGGAGTATATGTGCCATTTCCATCCCCATAGGTCATTTGGGTGCCGTCCCAAAATGCATTGACATAATTCTGATCATAGTGCACATAGCTTAATAGTTTAAGACCTGCATTATCTATACTATTCCGGTTAAATTTTACGAAATAATAATCATAAGTCATTTCAGCTCCCCAATGTGCGTCAGTTGCATATTGGTCCAATTGTGGATTTACATTGTTCCAGTTATTATCAGAATCGGTAAAATCAGTATTAACATAGTTGGTTCCCTGTTGCAGGTTATAGGTCTCAACACCCTGGCCGCGACCAGTTTCGCGTAAACGATAAGTTGTAGGGCCTACACTGTCGGTAGTTATAGTCCTTACACCACTATATGCTGTTATTGCAGTGCCGGTTGTATTACCATGATGTATTCTGTTTTGGGTATAAATTACCTGCCCCGTTAGTGCATCAACAAAAACATAATTTCTGGAAAATGGCACTTCAGCATAGATATCAAACTTATAGCATAATCTGAATTCATTGCCCTGAAAACGACCATTTGCAGGCGCATAAACAAGCTCTCCTTTTGGATACCATGTTGCATTTGGATTGTTTTGTGTGATACGGATTTGATTTTCCCAAAAAGGAATCTGCCAGCGATAGGTTGTAGCATTGGTATATCCTAAAGCATAGTTTAATGCATTTTGTGTATCGAAAGTGATAGCAGTTGATGGAATGATATTATCGAAAATTAATCCATTCATTGAATTGATAGTATTGTTCTTTACATGCAATAAATACATAGAGCCTTCAACAGGCATATTATTTATGGTTTGCTGATAACGGTAATGACTGAACCCTAGAGGATCCGTTTCCACATTTATTAGCCTGAACCCTGTTCCCTGTGGTACCCGATAATGTGTTTTGATCCAGTTTTCAAATTGACTAAATGGTATTGCTTCAGAAGCATTTCTGAATTTAACATGTTGAGGAATTTTGGTTACTTCTGATAACCTTACCAACTCAGCGCCTTTCACAAGGCTGTTGGCTTCTCGTCCTGAATATTCTTTAGCAAAGCCAATAAATGTTGACAATAATAGCAGCCACGAAAGGCCTGTAAATTTTTTCATGCAGCAATGAATTTAAATGATTGTGGATAACGTTTTGAGCCTGCTATTTACAATTTTTATTGATATATCTGATAGGCAGATTGTAAACCATTGTCAAGTTTATCACAAAAAAAAATCCTGCTGTTTAAGCAGGATTTTCATTATTTTGAATAGACTCCTTTTCTTATTGAGCCTTTTCTTTTTTAGCGTAGCGATTACGAAATTTATCCACACGACCGGCAGTATCAACCAATTTCATTTTTCCGGTATAAAACGGATGGCTCATATGAGATAATTCTAATTTAATCAATGGGTAATCTTTACCATCTTCCCATTTAATAGTTTCTTTTGTTTCAGCAGTTGACCTTGATAAAAAGGCATAATCACAAGATATATCCTTGAAAACCACCATTCTATAATTCTTTGGATGAATGTCTTTTTTCATTTTTTTAAAATTTTTCGGACCGCAAATGTAGAATTTGTTTTCTAATAAACAATTCTATGATTTCAAGTTATCAGAATATTATTGTTGGTAACTGCATATTAACAAGGTAATAACCATACAAATATTAATTGGAATAGTTATACAGCCTTAATTTGAGCCGATGCAGGACTTGATTCAACAAAACTGGAAGCTGAAAAAGAAGGTTTCTGGCCCCATTTTATTCTCATCCATACCCGTTCGTGCAGGTAGTAAAGAATGATTTTTGTGAAAACCTCTGCAAACCCAATTGCCAAAGCTTTCTTATAATCTCCAGTCCAGAAAAGAGCAATTAAAATAGTATCAAGTGTGCCAAAACAACGCCAGCTTATACCTTTAAAGAGGCTTCGTTTATGATGATCGACCAATTTTACCGAACCATCATGCATCGTAGTTAATTTTCTCCAGAAATTAAACTTCATCCACATGCGTTCATGCAGGTAAAACAGTAATATTTTAGTTATTACCTCAGTACCCGCAATTTTGGATGCATCTCCAATACTGCCTGTAAAAAGATAAGATAACATTAAGGTATCGGCTGTGCCGATGACTCTCCAGGTAATACCTTTAACTACTGATCGAAAATGTGCTTCTTTCATTCAATAAATAAGATTATTAGGGTAAGAATTTTAGTTAGATTTATTTTGATTTTACAAATATACATAAAATCTATTGATTTAGTAGACTAATAAAAATATTTTTTAAAATTATTTTATGGTATTCTTCCGAATAAGCTTCAAAGATGAATTAAAGCAAGGCAGGTTATTTTACTATCCAATATAATTGGGGCTAAAATGAAAGGAGTATTTTGATACAGTTGATTGCATAAGAAAAATGGGCTTTACACAACAGAAATTAGCGGATTCGTTTTATTAGTGAACGTGCCAATAGGTTCCGTTCCAGCAGGACCTAAACCAAATTCATTGGCAATTGCAAGGTATTCATTAACAAAATCAGGCTTAACGGCAACAAGCAGGCCACCACTTGTTTGAGGGTCGCAGGTAATAAATAACTGACGTGCGCTAAGTTCATTAACCTTATTTGAATAGGCGGAAAAGTTTTTGGTTGTCATATCCGGAAAAATGTACTTATCCAGATAATAGTCAATGCCATTAATTAATGGCAATTTATCAAAATGTATTTCAGCGCTGCACCCACTTCCTTCAGCCATTTCAACTAAATGGCCAAGTAAGCCAAACCCGGTAATATCTGTTATTGCACTAATTCCTTCTAAACTTCCCAAAGCGATTCCTGGTTTATTTAAAGTGGTCATTAGCTGAATCGCTAATGCCAAATCTTCTTCATTAACTTCATTTCTTTTCGCTGCTGTAGTAATTATTCCTAAACCAATAGGCTTGGTAATAAAAAGCAAGTCACCAGGCATTGCTGTATTGTTCTTTTTGACATTTTTAAGATCAACCAGCCCGTTAACTGCCAGACCAAAAAAAGGCTCTGCGCTTTCCACACTATGTCCACCAGCCAAAGGAATATCAGCATCATTACAAATGCTTTTAGCACCTGATAGAACCTGTCCGGCAAGTTCAGCAGGAAGTTTATCAACAGGCCACCCCAGAATAGCAATTGCCATTAAAGGTGTTCCTCCCATAGCATAGATATCACTTATTGCATTTGTCGCTGCAATGCGACCGAATTCAAATGCATCATCCACTACAGGCATAAAAAAATCAGTTGTACTTATTAGTGCTTTACCATTACCCAAATCATAAACAGCAGCATCATCCCGCGTTTCATTTCCAACAAGTAGTTGAGGGAATCGAAGGTCTTTTTTTTGGTTGTTTAATATTTGAGTTAATACCTCTGGTGCAATTTTGCATCCACAACCGGCACCATGACTATATTGGGTAAGTTTATATATTGTTTCTTTCAGCATTATTGCCTGGTAAATTTAAGTTTAAAAAGTCTTTATTTCCTTAAGGGAAAGTATCCTGCCTGCAATGGACTTGCAATCTTTTTCATCCTCACAGTTAATAACTTCAATTTGATTTATGTCTCGCTCCAGGTTACTATGTTCATAGGCTTTATCATAGTATTCAAGAATAATTGAAACCCAACCATCCATATCATTATTTTCAAGCATTTCCAATGATTGCTTTAATCGCAAGCCTCCTAGGCGCTTCGCTATTGCTTTTGTTTTTTCTGACAAAAGTTCTTTACTGAAATTTCCATATTCATTCAGGATTCTCTTTTTACGTGTTTCATAATCTCTCGTTATTTCCACAACCTTAGCCTTGCGCATCATCATATAAATACTATCCGGTATCTTTCTTTTACCGATGGTGCGGCTTTCATTTTCGAGCCAAAGTACTTTAGCTGAATCAACATCTATCCAATTCCATGCTAATAAATTTTCAAATTGCTCCTGGGAAGGATGCGGAGGTTGTCCTAAACCTCCAAATGCTGAACCTTTATGACAAGCCAGTGCTTCTAAATCTATTACCTGCTCTCCAAAGATTTTTAACTCTTGTAAAATTTCTGTCTTTCCTAAGCCGGTCTTGCCGCCAAGAATTATTATTTCTTTAGACTCGCTAAACTGTTGTAAAGCCCAGTTTCTGAATGTTTTATAACCACCTTTTAAAAGTAAAACCTTAAATCCGGCAAGGTTTAAAACCCAGGCCATAATATTACTTCTCATGCCACCCCGCCAACAATAGAGGTATATTTCATTGCCCGAAGTGATTGTTTTTACATCCTCAATAAAACCAGAAAATTTAGGTCCTACCAGTTCAAATCCTTTTTGAACTGCTGCTTCACGACCCGATTGCTTGTAGGTAGTGCCAATAATGACGCGGTGTTCATTACTTAAAAGCGGCAGATTAATGGCTCCGGGAATATGACCTTTTTCAAACTCACCCTCACTTCGCACATCAATAAGAACTTTTGGAGCTTGCTTTAATTGTGTTATAAAATCGGTTGAAAGAAGAATGGAAGCCAAAACTTAGTTTGAATTTTGGGGTCGAAGTTAGGTCAATTTAATGATTGAATTACTAATATGATTCAACATCAAATTTTCGAAAAGCAAAATATATAAATCAATTCAAATTTGGATTTTCGGGGAAGTTGGCAAGAATAGCAAATTCAGAACCCATGCTTTTTAAAACGTCAGACCATAATGAACTTGTATTGGAACGAAAAGCAAAATCAATAGAAGAGCCAGAAACAAGCCATGATTTTTCCTTGAGCTCATTATCTAATTGTTTGGGCATCCAACCGGCATAACCTGCATAAAACCGAACTTCATTGGGCCTGATTTGCTTGGTATCTGCCAGAAATTTTAATTGCTCATAATCACCTCCCCAGTAAATGTTTCCTGCAATTTTTCTTGATCCCTGTAATTTATCACCTAAAGTATGAATGTAAAACAACATATCCGTATCAACAGGACCACCAAAAAATAATGGAGCATCAAAATCAGGAAAATCTTCTACAGCCTTATTTAAGCTTATATCTGTAAGCTTGTTGAGAATAAATCCAACCGATCCTTTTTCATCATGTTCGCTCAAAAGTACAACCGTTCGTTTGAAATAATTATCATTCATAAAAGGTTCAGAAATAAGCAATGAACCTTGGGCCGGTTTTTTTAAAAGTTTTGCCATACCTGATTTATTTTTTACTGATCAAAATTATATTAAATCAATATTACGAAAAATTAATTTTTTATGCAATGATTCCGTACTTTGTTTTATTAGAAAAATGTAAAATAATTATTTGAAATATTGTCATACGATTGATTCCTTCTAATTAAAACTATTGTAAGGATACAATTTATATTTGCCTCAAATAAAAATAATGGAAGAGCACAAAGAATTCTTGTTTAAATCAAGGCGTAATTATTCAGCAGACGAATTGCTTGAATCAGTAATTGCAAAAAATCCGGTTGATGAATTTGCTATATGGTTTGAAAAAGCACTGGCAGCCGGAGTTGTAGAGCCTCATGCAATGACCCTATCTACTGCAAATCTTTCCGGGCATCCATCTTCCCGAATTGTGTTGCTCCGTTCATATGATGAAAAAGGCTTTACGTTTTATACCAATTATAGCAGCGCCAAAGGGCAGGATATGCTGCATAATTCAAATGTTGCTTTAAATTTTTTCTGGTATCAGCTTGAAAAGCAAATTAGGATTGAAGGCAAAGTTGAAAAAACCGATACAAAAACATCCGATGAGTATTTTGCAACAAGACCACGCGAAAGTCAGTTAGGAGCCTGGGCATCAAAACAAAGTAAAACTTTAAAGAGTCGCGAGGAGCTTGAAGAAGAATATAAAAAAATTGAGCTTCAGTTTGAAAACATGCTGGTACCCCGACCTCCAAACTGGGGCGGATACCTCGTAATTCCACACCGTTTTGAATTCTGGCATGGAAGGCCTAACAGGCTCCACGACAGGATTGCCTATACCTTATTTGGAAATGAATGGAAAATTGAACGGCTGTTTCCGTAGATATTTCAATTATTTACAATATTCAATCAGTTATTACCGACATTTAAGTTTATTTCAATAAAACTACCTGATGCTTTTACGCTCAATTATTTTCAGCATTATTTTATTTCTGATTGATCTTTATGTATTCCAGGCTGTACGGGTAGCGTTCAGAGGAACCACATTCTTACAACCCCGTTCAATTTATGCTATTTACTGGGTGTTCTGCATTATTCCATACATGGTGCTGATTACAAGTGGTATTATTGACTGGCACTTATGGCCAAAGGCTTTACGTACTTATCTTTTTGCTTTTGTGTTCATTTCATTTTTTGCAAAGCTATTTGTAATGGTCTTTTTATTGCTCGATGACATTATTCGCCTCTTTAGGTGGGTTTTTTCATTCTTTATGCAAAAGCAGGAAAACATTGCAGCCAATACTAATGGCAACGGCATTTCACGATCAGATTTTTTGGTACGAATGGGTTTAATTATAGGCGCTATTCCGTTTTTCAGTTTATTATATGGAATGGTTAACGGGGCATATAATTATTCAGTAAAACGCGTTAAATTAAAGGTTCCTCATTTGCCTGATGGCTTCAATGGATTTAAGATTGTTCAATTGTCTGATATACATACAGGCAGTTTTACACTTAGTGATCCTGTCCATAAATCGGTGTCGCTTGCAATGGATGAAAAACCAGATATCATCTTTTTTACTGGCGATCTTGTTAATGACCGATCAGACGAAGCCTTACCCTTCATTGAGATTTTTAATAAATTAAAAGCACCCCATGGTGTTTACAGCATTTTCGGAAATCACGATTATGGTGATTACATTGAATGGGAAAGCCCGGAAGCAAAAAAAAATAATCTTGAAAAATTAAAACAGGTACATGAGCAGCTTGGGTGGCGATTACTCCTTGATGAACACGTAAAAATTCAGCGGGGTAGCGAGCATATAGGTTTACTTGGTGTACAAAACTGGAGTACTCAACTCCGTTTTCCTAAGTACGGCAGCATGGAAAAAGCTACCCAAAATTTTGAACCGGCTCCTTTTAATATTCTTTTATCACTTGATCCGTCACATTGGCGAGCTGAAATTCTGAAGAAGTATCCTTTTGTTGATTTAATGCTTGCAGGCCACACACATGGCTTTCAGTTTGGTGTTGAAATACCCGGCTTTAAATGGAACTGTTCAATATGTATACAATGGTGGGCAGAGTTTGTATAAGGAAGGCAGGCAACATCTTTATGTTAATCGTGGACTTGGTTTTCTTGGTTACCCGGGCAGGGTAGGTATTCTTCCGGAAATTACGGTAATTGAATTGATCAAGGCTTAAGTCAATCAGGGGCTTTTGGCGGTCGGCATAAAATATACCTTTGCACGCTCACTATAAAATTCCGTTTATGAAAAATTTATCCCTGGCATTAAATGCTATTCTGCTGATAGCCGTTGCATTTTTGTATTACAAAGTCTATTCAGGCAATACTGAAAAACCCCAACCAGTGCTTCCTATGGCCGCTGCAAAATCAGCCAATATCTTTTATGTAAATGCCGATACACTATTTGAGCAGTATGAGCTTTATAAGACCAATAAAGATCGGATGTTGAAGAAAGAAGACAGCATTAAAAACCTTCTCGAAAGTCGCAGCCAGGCCTTGCAGGCTGAAGCAGGGCGTTACCAGCAGCAGGCAGCAGGAATGACAGATGCACAACGAATGCAGATTGAAGAAGGACTTATGAAACAGCAGCAATCACTGGTTGCATTAAAAGATAACCTGCTTAATAATTTAGATAAAGAACAGGAAACCTTAAACGATTCAATTAACAACCATATGCAAACTTTTATTAAACAATTTGCAAAGGGGAAGAATATAAATTACATACTTGGCTATCACCGGACAGGCGAGGTGTTATATGCAAACGATTCGCTTGAAATTACAAAACAGGTGCTTGAAGGTTTAAATAAAAAATAAGACATATCATGTTCAACAACAAATTTATAATTTCAATACTGCTGCTATTTGTTATTTCAGCAGCCGGAGTAGCACAGATAAAATTTCAGCATCCAGAAGGGAAGTATGTTACCGTAAACGGTGCCCGCTTATGGATTGAAACCGAAGGTAAAGGTGATGCGTTATTTTTAATATCAGGCGGGCCGGGAGGAGCTCATGTTGGTATGCACTATTTTACTCCTTTAAAAGACACCTGTATGCTGGTGTATATTGATAATTTCGGAAGAGGAAAATCAGATACTGCCAAAACTCCCCAGGATTACAGCATAAATCGCGATGTAGAAGATATTGAAGGCATTCGCATAGCATTAAAGCTTGATAAAATTAATTTGCTCGGTCATTCCTATGGAAGTATAGTGGCCCAGTTATATGCAATAAAGTATCAGCAGCATGTTAAGCATTTAATAATAGCCAATGGTTTCTTTAGCGGTGAAATGTGGCAGGCAAATGATGATAACAGCAACCACGAAATCAAAACCAATTACCCTGAAGTATGGGAGCGTGTAATGAAATTAAGAGCCGAAGGTCAGCACAGTAGTCATCCTGAACATAATGCTGTATACGGTGAAGTGCCATACGGCTTTTTATATGCTTACAATCCGGAAAATTTTAAAGCAAGTTTGGATCCTTCATATCCTAACAGGTTTAACAATGCATTGTATTATCAGTTGGTAGGTGATGATGGTGATTTTATAATTGGTGGTGATGTGGCTAAATTCGATTGTCGTATGCAATTGAAAAATTTAAAAATGCCTATGCTGATTGTTGCAGGTCGTTATGATCGTGTTTCTGTTCCTGCTTTTGCCGTTCAATACAAAAAATATTGTCCTCAGGGGCAATTTGTAATGTTCGAAAAATCAGGACACAATCCGCAAGTGGAAGAACCAGATAAATACTTCAAGATTATCAGGGAGTTTTTGTCAAAGTAGTTCACTTCCTGGCAGGAATGTTTTTAAGAATTTCCTGGACAAATTTCCAGTACTTCTGAACTGATGAAATGCTAACACGTTCATCTGGTGAATGAGCTCCTTTGATTGTAGGCCCAAAGGATATCATATCCATGCCGGGGTAATGACTGCCTATAATTCCACACTCCAAACCAGCATGGCAAGCCACTACTTTTGGTTTTGAGCCATTTTGCTTTTCGTAAAGGTGAACCATTAAATCCAGTATGGCTGATTTTACATTAGGCGTCCAGCCAGGATAGCCTCCGGAAAAAACCACTTTGCATTCGGCAAGTTCAAACACACATTTTAAGGCATTGGCAAGATCATATTTCGAAGTTTCAACCGATGAACGGGTAAGACAAAGAATAGCAAGTTCGCCATTTTGGATGGTAACTTTTGCAACATTATTTGAGGTTTCAACAAGATCATTAATATCTGCACTCATCCTGTAAACTCCATTGTGTGCACCATAAATTGCTTTGATAATCTTTTCCTGTGCATCGGCATTCATCACCTTTGATGGTAATTCAGCCTTTATAGCTGTTATGGTTAGTTTAGGATCAACGGTATTAAATTCAGCTTTAATTTCATTGGCCATTTTACTAATGTAAGCTGTAAAATCTTCAGCTGCATTAGAATTGACAATAACGGTTGCACTACTTTCCCTTGGTATTGCATTCCGCAAACTGCCGCCACTGAGTTCAGCAATCTGAAGTTCAAAATTTTTATAGCCATCAAATAACAGGCGGTTCATAATTTTATTGGCATTGCCAAGTCCTTTATGAATTTCAATGCCTGAATGGCCACCATTTAATCCTTTAACATTAACCTTATAGGCTGTTGCACCTGCCGGGGTCAATTCTTCATTATAAATTCTGGTTGCGGTAACATCAAGTCCGCCAGCGCAACCAATATCGAGTTCATCATCTTCTTCAGTATCAAGATTCAAAAGGATTTCACCTTTAAGAACCCCACTTTTTAAGCCTAATGCACCTGTCATCCCTGTTTCCTCGTCAATTGTAAAAAGCGCATCGAAAGCCGGATGTGGTATTTCTTTGCTTGCAAGTAAGGTCATAATCGTAGCCACACCAATGCCATTATCAGCACCCAGAGTAGTTCCTTTGGCTTTTACCCAATCACCATCCACAAACATCTCAATACCTTGATTTTCAAAATCGAAACTTGTCTCTGCATTTTTCTGATGAACCATATCTAAATGCGACTGCAGAACAATAGGCTGCAGATTTTCCATACCTGGGCTTGCGGGTTTTCTTATTATTACATTCCGGGTTTCGTCTTCAAAAGTTTCCAGGCCTAAATTTTTTCCATAGTTTTTTATGAATTCAATTACACGCTCTTCCTTTTTTGAAGGGCGAGGAACGGCATTGAGGTCTGCAAAATTATTCCACAGCTGCTTGGGTTCCAGGTTTCTGATGGTTTCGTTCATACTTGTTTGATGATTATTATATTTTGATTAAGCTCCTAATCCGGCCAACTGTTCTTCCAATACTTTAATTTTTCCTTCCGCATCAGCTTTTTTCTTCTGCTCATTAGCTATAATTTCAGGTTTAGCTTTTGAAACAAAATTCTGGTTACTGAGTTTAGCTTCCACTGATTTCAGAAACCCACGGTTATATTCTATTTCATTTTTCAGCTTTTCACGTTCAGCAGCTACATCAATTTTATCATTGAGTGGAACAAAATATTCAATCCCATTTATTAAAAACGAAGTTGCGTTTTCAACTTTATCAGTAACATAATCAATTACAGAAATGTTGCACAACTTTTGAATTAATGTATTGAAGCCTTTATCAGCTTTTGCTTCATCTGTTTTTACTGATATGTTTAGCGATTGTTTTGGAGAAATGTTTTTTGAAGCACGAATATTGCGCACACTCATTACTGTTTGCTCAAATGCATTAAACCGCTTCAATAAATCTTCAGTATATGATTTTGATTCAGGCCAATTTGCAACTATTATGCAATCTTTATCGCTGCGTTCAGCTATCAGGTGCCACAATTCTTCAGTAATAAAAGGCATCCACGGATGCATTAGTTTTAAGATTTCTTTAAAGAATTTTAGTGTAGCATCATAAACAGCTTTATTGATCGGCTTACCAAACTCAGGTTTTATCATCTCAAGATACCATGCGCAGAAATCATCCCATACTAATTTGTATGTACCCATCAGTGCATCACTCATTCGATATTTTGCATAATGGTCATTAATTTCTGCAAGTGCCTGGTTGAAACGGTTTTCGAACCACTGAACTGCAATTGCAGCATCGTTTGGAGCTGCTTCACTCACTTCCCATCCTTTAATTAATCGAAATGCATTCCAAACTTTATTTGCGAAATTCCTTCCCTGCTCACATAGTGCTTCATCAAAAGGTAAATCATTACCGGCTGGTGAGCTCAGCAACATGCCAACACGAACACCATCGGCACTGTATTTTTCCATTAACTCAATCGGGTCTGGTGAGTTACCAAGGCTTTTGCTCATTTTGCGACCGATTTTATCGCGTACAATTCCGGTCAGGTAAACATTACTGAATGGTTTTTGATTGCGGTATTCATAGCCGGCTATTATCATGCGGGCCACCCAGAAAAATAATATTTCGGGTGCTGTTATTAAATCGTTGGTAGGGTAGTAGTACTTAATATCCTTATTTTCCGGATCTTTAAAGCCATCAAAAACGCTTATAGGCCACAGCCAAGAACTGAACCATGTATCCAATACGTCTTCGTCCTGTTTTAGGCTTAAAGCTTTTGACTGCGAGCCTGAAAACTTTTCTGTAAATAGCTTTTGCGCTTCAGCCTCAGTTTTAGCAACTACAAAATTTCCTTTTTCATCGTACCAGGCTGGTATACGCTGACCCCACCAAAGCTGACGGCTGATGCACCAGTCATGAACGTTTTCCATCCAATGCTTATAGGTATTTACAAATTTCTCAGGAATGAGTTTCACTTCTCCATTCACAACCGCATCTAATGCCGGCTTGCTGATGGTGTCCATTTTTAAAAACCATTGCATGGAAAGCTTGGGTTCTATCACGGCATCTGTACGCTCACTGTAACCAACTTTGTTTTTATAATCTTCAATTTTTAAAATATATCCGGCATCCTCTAAATCTTTTGCGATTTTTTTTCTTACTGCAAACCTGTCTTCACCCACATAAAATTGAGCAGCTTCACTCATTTTTCCGTTTGGCGCAATAGTGTCAACCACTTCGAGGTTATGCTTTACGCCAAGGTTGTAGTCATTAATATCGTGTGCAGGTGTTACTTTCAAAGCACCGGTACCAAATTCCATTGTGATATAATCATCAAATATTACCGGTACTTTTCGATTCACAAAAGGTATTACAGCAAACTTGCCTTTCAAATTTTTGTAGCGTTCATCATCAGGATGTACACAAACTCCAGTATCACCTAAAATTGTTTCCGGACGAACAGTGGCTATGGTTATAACGTTTCGTGTTTGAAGTTTCGAGTTTATGGCCTCTTTAGTTACTTCTTCGTCCTGGTCAAATAAAGGATAGTTTACATAATAAAGTTTTGAATTTACTTCCTTGTAAATTACTTCTTCATCACTTACAGCTGTTAATCCCTGCGGATCCCAATTAACCATACGCACACCGCGATAGATATAACCTTTATTGTATAGGTCAATAAATACATCTATTACAGCTTCGCTCAAATCATCTTCCATTGTAAACCGGGTGCGCTCCCAATCGCATGATGCACCAAGCTTTTCAAGTTGCTTTAAAATAATGCCGCCATATTTTTCTTTCCATTCCCATGCATGTTTTAAAAACTCATCACGGCTTAAATCAGTTTTCTTAATTCCTTTTTCTTTTAGCAGTGCAACTACTTTAGCTTCTGTGGCTATTGAAGCATGATCGGTGCCAGGTACCCAGCAAGAATTATAGCCCTGCATCCGCTTCATTCGTATTAATACATCCTGTATGGTATTGTTAAGCATATGACCCATGTGCAACACTCCTGTTACATTTGGTGGCGGAATAACAATTGTATAAGGCTGACGTTCATCTGGAACTGAGCGGAAAAAGCCCTGCTTTAGCCAATAGCTATACCATTTGTCTTCGGTGTTTTTGGGGTCGTATGTTTTTGGAATATCGTTTAAAGTATTGCTCATAAATTTCTTAGATAAGTGCGCGAATATAGAAAGGTTTCGTGTTTAAGATGGAAGCTTTTTCAATAGAAATGAAACAGCAGGAATTGCAATGCCAGAATTTTTGCATGTTATTGCAATAATTGGGTGGAACCGAAAAGTCTGATAAAATAAATTATCGCCTTACGGCTAATTAATGTGCAGTGTTTAAGCCGCTCAAAGGCACAGGTTTTTGTTTGGCTCTTGCAGCTTTATTTCGGTGAGTAAAGTAGAAAAACACTGACAACAGCACCACAATGTATCCTGAAAAAATTGCGCTGTACTCCCAACTCCAAACCGGGATGTAGCGCTTAATATAAGAAATCATGAAAACCGAATTGCCGGACACAACAGCAAAAATCATTGCAACCTGCCTGTCAGAAAATCCCAGATAAGCGAGGCTATGAGTAGTGTGATCCTTACCTCCGATAAATGGCGATTGTTTGCGGCTTAACCGTTTTATAACTACGCTGGTTGTATCAATAATAGGTAACAGAAATGCAATAATGGGTATAAGAAACTGCCTGCTTACAATAACCGGTGCAGTAGGGTGATAAAAGTCGTTCCAGAAATAAAGGATGCCCATGGCTGAAAGAAAAATGCCAAGAAACTGGCTGCCGGTATCGCCCATGTACATTTTTGATGGATGCCAGTTGAAGTACAAAAAGCCAAATAATGAAGCAAGCACACCAAATAAAATCAGCAAGTGAATATTCGTGTAATCATGTTCCATAATTATCATCATTATTACGGTACTTAAAATTGAAATTGAAACCAGTGTGGTTATGCCATCCATATTGTCAAGCATATTTATGCTGTTCATTATTCCTACAACCCAAATGATGGTGAGCAGGTAGTTAAGGTATTGGTTATCGAATACATTAATATAAATGCCACTTAGGATTAATGTAACCGAACAGGCAATCTGCACTGTGAATTTTAAAAGTGGTTTTGTATTGTAAGCATCATCAGCCAGGCCAACTAAAAAGCCTAATGCCATAGAAATTAATAACCCGACAAACTTTGGATTGTAATTGTCAGCAGCTTCCAATGGCGTAAATAAAACCGAGTAACTTGCTACCGATGCTAAAAAAAGTATGTAAAACGATATGCCTCCTAATGCCGGTTTTGAGGTGGCACCCCAGCGTATAATTGTGCCTTCGCTGCTATTCTTGGTGCCCATAGTGCTCGAAAATTTCAAGAATAAGCGATTTATCATGAAAGAAAATAATACGCTTAGTAAAAAATAAGTTCCGTATAGAATAAAGTAATTATGTTGCATTCAGAAAACGGTTTTCTAAAAATGCTGATTAATCAAAAGGGTTTTCATCAGCATTGTACAAAGGTAATTTTAAATCTTTTTCAGAAAGCAGTGGATTTGAAATTTTCCAGTCGATATTAAAGCGGCTGTCGTTCCATAAAATGCCTTTTTCAGCCTCCTTAATCCAGTACTGTGTACATTTATACTGAAAGCAGGTATTATCTGCTAGAGTGGCAAAACCATGAGCAAAACCGGGTGGTATATAAAGCATCCATTTGTTTTCACTATTCAACTCAACAGTGTAATGCTGTAAATAGGTAGAAGAAGATTTGCGCAAATCGACCACCACATCTAAAACCGATCCCGAAACTACACGCACTAATTTACCTTGCGCATATGGGGGAGCCTGGTAATGCAAACCCCGCAATACATCTTTGTGGGATAGTGATTCATTATCCTGAACAAAAATTTCATGGAAAGAATCGCCCATCATTTTTTTCTGGTTATAGCTTTCAAAAAAATAACCGCGGCTATCTCTAAATATTTGCGGTTTGATGAGTATCAATCCATTTAAAGGCAATAATTCTGTCAATGCCATAGCTTTTCTTTGGTGTGCAAAGAAATTATTTTTTTAAAACTATAATTCAATAAAATTTTGTTATTGAATAAAAGTATTAGCCTGGTTATATATGGATACTAGTAATATCGTCTTTTAAGTAAAAATTTATGCAATTGAAATTGGATGTATAGTTTAATTCAGATTGTGTGTGATGAGTTAATTAAAGAAATACAAAAGCGTTTTCTATTTTAGCCGCATGGAACTTTCCACTTACAATGAGCCGCATTTAATAACCTTCAGCAAGTTAGGCGAGAGTGCTTTGGGCTACATTTCTGTAGCACAGAATGATAAGTTGCCTTTTCAGGTTAAGCGTGTCTTCTGGACCTATTATACGCCTGAAAGTATTGTTCGTGGAAGACATGCACACTATAAAACTGAGCAGGTACTAATTGCAGTAAATGGTCGTATAATAGTTACAACTGAAAGTGCAGGGGGTGAGGTAAAAAGTTTTGTGCTTGAAAATCCCTGGCAGGGTGTTTATATACCACCTAATGTATGGCATACCATGCAATACTCGCATGCTGCAGTTCAAATGGTAATGGCATCAACTGATTACAATGAATCTGATTACATCAGGGATCATGATGTTTTTAAAAAAGTGTGGGGTACAAAAAAAGCATGAGCAATTATTACATTCATCCTCACGCCCTGGTAGAAACTGACAAGATAGGGGAACATACAAGAATATGGGCATTTGTGCATATTCTTAAAAATGTAAGCATTGGCAGCAATTGTAATATTTGCGATCATTGTTTTATTGAGCAAGGTGTTACCATAGGAAATAATGTTACCATAAAGAGTGGAATTTATATTTGGGAGGGAGCAACTATTGAAGATGATGTTTTCCTTGGGCCTAATGTTGTTTTTACCAATGATTTACTTCCACGCAGCAAACATTATAAGACTGCTGAGAAAATAGTAATTAAGAAGGGAGCATCTATAGGAGCTAATTCAACTTTGCTGGCCGGAATTACAATAGGCGAGTATGCAATGTGTGGAATTGGTTCTGTAGTTACACGTAATGTGCCACCTTATGCACTTGTGTATGGAAATCCTGCAAAACAAAGAGGATGGGTGGATGAGACGGGTAATAAAATGGAGAAGACAAAAACCGGTGAATGGAAATCTCAAAACGGAGATTTGTTCAGAGAAACCGGTGATGGATTAGAAAAAATTTAAGGGAATTCAATTTTAAAAACAACGTGTCGAAGATTTCTGTAATTATTCCTTTCTACTACAATGAGCTTAATGTAGCAGTAACTACCAGTGAGCTTGTAAAGAATGAAAGCAGTTTTCCGGCAGGAACAGTATTTGAATACGTTTTTGTTGATGACGGAAGTAAGGATAATACTTTAGCAGAACTTAAGCGGTTTAAATCAACCTATAAGGGTAATGTTAAAATTGTAAAACTTTCAGGAAATTTTGGTTCCTATAACGCTATACTTGCAGGAATGCAATATGCTACAGGCGACTGTAATGTGGTTATAACTGCAGATTTGCAGGACTACACTATGAGTTAATTGTAAAAATGTTTGACTATTGGACTAAAGGTGTAAAGCTGGTGCTTGCCAACAGGGCTGAACGCAATGATGGTATTTTAACAGGATTGTTTGCAAACCTTTATCATAAGATGATCAAAAAATTTGCATTAAAAACATTCCGGATGGAGGATTTGACTTTGCCTCTTTGATGCACAGCTGCGCAACCAGGTTGTGACCATGAATGAGAAAAATACCAATTCGCTGTATTTGTTAGCATGGCTGAATTACGATTATGTGAGTATAGCTTACACACGCAGAAAGCGGGAAATTGGCAAAAGCAGATGGACCATTGCAAAGCGCATTAAACTCTTTATTGATTCATTTGTATCATTTTCATATTTACCATTACGAATGATAACTATTGGTGGACTTTTACTGGGATCTGTAACCTTGATTTATGCCATTTATGTTCTTTTTGCCAGAATTACGGGGCTAATTACAGTTGAAGGCTGGAGCACTCTGATGGTTGTTTTTTTATTAGTATCCAGCTTCCAGGCCATTGCAATTGGAATTATAGGGGAATACCTTTGGCGTAACCTGGAGCATAGCCGAAACCGTCCGGCTTATGTAGTAGATGAGGTAACCGAATAACCGTAAATGCACTTAATTTAAATGACGACTGCAAATAGCACCATAAAATTTTTTGATTTTACATCAATGAACAATGATGTAAGAGATGAGATGCTAAAAATGTTTCCTGTTTTTTTTGATAGCCATTGGTATATACTTGGTGAGGGTCTGAAAAAATTTGAAGAAGAATATGCTGCATTTAATAAGGTAAATCATTGTGTTGGGGTAGGTAATGGTTTAGATGCATTGATACTGTGTCTTAAGGCGCTTCAGATCGGGCCGGGCGATGAGGTGATTGTGCCATCTAATACCTATATAGCATCTTGGCTTGCTGTTTCATATGTTGGTGCAATTCCGGTTCCTGTTGAACCAAGAATTGAAACATACAATATAAATCCTGAACTTATTTCAAGGGCCATAACCAAAAAAACAAAGGCAATTATGCCTGTGCATCTTTATGGACAAGCCTGCGAAATGGAACCAATTATGCAAATTGCCAATGAACATAGCCTATTTGTGGTAGAAGATAATGCTCAATCGCAGGGTGCTTTATATAATGGAAAATTTACCGGCAGTTTCGGACATATTAATGCAACCAGTTTTTATCCGGCTAAAAATATCGGAGCACTTGGTGATGCCGGTGCTGTTACCACTGACAGTGCAGAACTGGCAACAACAATTAAGGGATTGAGAAATTACGGATCGCAAATAAAATATTACAATGAATATAAAGGCGTCAACTCACGACTTGATGAACTACAGGCAAGAGTGCTTAGTATTAAAATTAAGTATCTTAATAAATGGAACTCTCAGCGTAATTCAATTGCTGGGCAATATTTAGCAGGAATTAATCCATCTGCAGCTATTCTTCCATATGTAGATAAAAATTCAACATCAGTTTATCACCAATTTGTTGTCAGAACTGATAAACGTGATACTCTTATTGATCTCTTCAGGAAAAACAACATTGAATTTATGATTCATTATCCTGTGCCGCCACATTTACAAAAAGCCTATAAGGAATTGAATTTTATAAAAGGAGCATTTCCTGTTGCTGAAGTTATTGCAGACACCTGCATAAGCCTCCCATTGTATCCTGGGCTTGCAAAAAGCCAGGTGGATAGAATTATTGAAACGATTAACAGCACCAAATGAAACCGGTTACTAACCGGTAAATTAAATGGACTCGGTTTATATCAGGTACTTATTATTTTTTGTGCTTGCAGTTGTCGGCCACTATTCTGCCGGATTTTTTATTGAACGAATTTTTAAACTCAGATTTAATGGTGGTTTTCAATCTCATTTTTTCCGACTGCTGATAGGAGTTTTTATTGTTGTTTTTTTTGTGGCCACAATTAGCAGCAGCGGCAATACTGTTATGCTTGGGCTTGGAATTCCTTTGCTGTATTTTTTAATCAAAAGGAAAAGTTTGGGAAAAGCAGAAACAGCTATTCCTGCATTTTCTTTATCAGATTTCTGGATATTAACATTAGCAGGCATTCTTATTTATTCAATCCATTATTTATCAATTTACAACGGTGGTGAATATCCTGTACTTCCTGATTCGGATACCTTGTTTTATGCTAACGTTTCTAATTACATCAGCAAGTTCAGGACAGAAAGCCTGAGCCTTGATTTTTTAAATCTGGGAAAACACGGATGTGAGCCCTACCATTTTTTTGATATTTGGATGAATACATATTGTAAAGATTTACTGGGTAGCAATCCATTTCTCACATTTAAGTTTGTAGTTTATCCGTTAAGTATTCTTATAATTTTCACTGGTTACTGCGCTCTTGCAGAGCAGGCCGGGTATAGGGGAATAAAAACTTATGCTGCAGCCTTTTTGTTTTTATTTTTCTCAGGAATGTATTTTTCATTTTTTGCCGAGTCAAAATATCTTGCCGAGTCTGTTTTATACAGTTACAATCCTTTTTCGTATCCCAAGTTATGCTTTGTTTATATTTTGCTCCAGGCTACAGTATTGACTTATCGGGATGGCAATCATAATTCATCGGTTCTGATTTTTTCATTATTGCCACTTTTGTTTATTACCTTATTGCCGGCAGTTGCCATAACCGTTTTTTTGATGGGGTTAAGAGCGTTTTACAGATCGCGAAAACTTCAGAGCTTTATTACTGAGACAGGATTTTTTATACTGGTTGGCTTTTTTATTGCAGTCTTTTATTTGTTACAACCTAAAGCTGACACAGTTAATAGTCAAAAGTTTTCTGATGTTTTGTCTTCACTAATAAATGCAGGCTATTACATAGAGATGATTAATATAATAGGGCTAACCTTAATTCAAAATACTGTCGTTTATGTTCCTGTTCTGATTCTTGTTTTGATTAATTTTCCAATTAAAGCATGTGCCAAAGCGATTTTTGAAAATAAGCTGGTGTTTACATTTGTAGTTGCATTTTTTGCATCATTACTATGCTGGGCATTATTTCACAGCTTAATGGACAGCGTCCAGTTGTTTTTTAATATCAGTATTCCGCTTATTGCAGTAAGTGCGTTTGTGATTTGTATTGATGCCTTTAAAAGAATCAATAAAAATAAGCAGTATGTAATAGCAATGCTGGTTACCTCTGCTTTGGTGTTGCGTATAGTTCAACTTGCAGAAATAATGTTAGAGCGTGAGAATGTTTATTCTGTAGAATATCTGAAAAAGACTTCTGATTTAACCGGAAATAACTATTCATATGGTGGTTTTTTATTGGATAATTCGAATTATGCCACAGCCTTCGCACGAAATTCAAACTTCAACATAAAAGGGAGTTATTTGATTTATGATTATCCTGAATTTTTTAGCTACTCGTTAACCTTTCCGCCATTGACAGCTACTAATGCTGATTCATTAAATGGCATCCAGCCGGGTTACAATAGTTTGTTTAATAAATTTATTGAGGGGCAGCAAAAATCCGGAAACTATAAGTCGCTTTCCAATTCAAGAATTGATTTTATTGACTTGTATAAAATCAATATTGTGTTTTTAACTAAAGAGGTCACTTTAGATTCATTGCTTCAATCACGTATCAGCCAAACAATTATTGATTCAAAAACAGGTGAAAGATTTTGCTTAATCAGGCACTAACAACCAGTAATAAAAGTAAAAGAACTGCTACTCTGTTAATTGATTAAGACTTATGAATGATCTTAATTTAGCTCAAGAAAATTTAATCCTTAATGGGTTATTACCTCTTTTTGCCAAAACCCAATAAGTTCTTAACCTTTTCAAAAATGCTGGGGTCGTTATCTTCTTCATAGTAGCCATAACCATAACCATAGCCATAACCGTAACCGTAACCATAACCATAACCATATCCGTAGCCATAGCCATATTTCAGTTTATTCATTTCAACACCATTAAGAATAACAGATAAGCGGTTAACCTTATTTTCTTCAATCATTTTATTGATGTTATGAATAAACATTTTCTTAGAGTAACCGGCACGTAAAATGTAAATAGGATAATCAGCAGATTGTATAACCGGAATTCCATCACTAACTACACCAATAGGTGGGTTATCAATGATAATAATGTCATAAACAGTTTTAACTTTTTCAATAAAGGTTGCCATTAATGGCGAAATGATCAATTCGGCAGGATTAGGCGGAATTGGCCCTGCAGTAATAAAATCAAGGTTGGGCAAAGAGCTCCTTTGAATACAACTCTCTATTTCATCTTTACCAATTAGAATGGTACTCATTCCATGCGTATTTTCAACATTAAATCCAAGATGAATTTTAGGTTTACGCATATCAAGGTCAACAATCAAAACTTTTTTTCCGCTGAATGCAATTACTCCGGCAAGGTTAATAGCATTAAAGGTTTTTCCTTCACCTGAAACCGTACTGGTAACCGCCATAATTTTAGCATTCTCATTAGTTGCAATAAATTGCAGGTTAGTTCTTATGCTTCTGAATGCTTCTGAAATTATAGATTTTGGATTTTTATCAACCAATAATTGAGAAACAGGTATCTCCCTTTTATATTTAGGAACTATACCAAGCATGGCGGCATCGGTATACTGTTCAATTTCTTCTAATGATGTAATTTCATTATACATCAGGTACCTTGCAATAATTAAAAATAAACTCAGAAAGAAGCCAACAGTTAAACTTGCACTTAACACCAGAGGTTTGTTTGGAAAAACAGGCAATAAACCCGGATTGGCCTGTTCAAGTATTATATTATCAGGTATATATCCCGCTCTTGTTATTGAAAACTCTGCCTTTTTCTCAAGCAACATAGAGTAGAATTTCTCATTGATGTTATACATCCGCTGCAACCTTATAAACTCGGTTTCCTTTTCTGGCAATGTAACAAACTTATTACCGGAGGTGAGCAAGTTGTCATCTATCATTTTCAGCTTCAGTCTTAAACTCAGTTCTTCGTTATTAACCGTTTCAAGCAACAGCTTCTTTTGTCTCTGAATTTCCTGGTCAATGGTTATATATGGTGTGCTTTCTGGTGTAATCTGCGTTAATAGTTTTTCACGCTCATTAAGTGTTTTAAGCATTTCAGTAATAATCCCGTTGATGACCGGGTTATTGTAGCTGCCATATATTTTGGTGAGCATTGAAGTAAGGTCCTTATTCTCAGCCATGTCTTTTTTCAGCCTTGCAAATAGTGACATTTGGTACTCCAGCTCAATTCGCTGATTGGTATATTGTTCCATTTCAGATGAAACCAGGTTTCCAAAGTCAGTGGGATTCTGAAACTTATTTACCTTTTTGAACTTCTCAATGGAATCTTCAGAATTATTGAGATCTTCCTGTACATTGAAAATGGTATTGTTTATAAAGTCAAGAATTTTTTCAGCAACTTCAGAGTTTCGCTCAAGGTCATAACCAATAAATTCATTGGCAATAGCATTTACAACTTCAGAAGCCTTGTTTGGATTGAAATCCTTTAATTTTATGGAAATAGTTTTTGCTTCAGGATTTAATATTGAAACGACTAATAAACTGGAATACCTGATCGCTTCATCATAAACATTCTTTAAAACGAAATAATAGGCATCTGATTTAAAACTCTGTTGCTGATCAAGTATTCTTTTATAATCCGTAACCGTTACTTTAATTCTCAATTCGGCTAAATCAATCCACTGATTGATATTATAGTCTCTTGAAAAATGTTTATCACGATAGGTATATGACAGGTTAAATGACTTTGGGCCGCTCCACTCAATGTAAAATTTCACTCCAAAAATTGAGGAGTCCTTAATCATGTAATCAACAATAAAAGGTGAAGAGCGGTACATTTCATAATCCAGCACCGTTCCTTTTTCATAGTAACTGATATCAAGCGGAAGTTTGGAAAGAGCTTCCTTAGCCAATATCCGGCTCCTGATCAACTCTATATCACCAGCCATTTGGTTGCGGCTTTCTTCTACAAAGTAGTTCTTATTAATATCCAATACCGAATTAGCTTTATTTTGATTAGCTAATTTCAGAACTGAACCGGATTCATAAATAGGGTAGGTATATCTCAGGTAAATAATTGCAAAAAGAAACGAGAAAATCATAAAAAAAGTAACCCATATGAAATTCCTTCTGGCTATTGTAACAAATAGCTTAAAATCGAAATCTTCATTAATAGGTGTTATTTTTTTCTTCGGCATCTTCTAGAATGATTGGATGAGCGCATAAATAACTGCAAGACCAGAAATTAAACCGATAATTGGAGTAAGTTCAGCCAACAGCCCCTGTGAAATCCTCGGAACTGGCTCTACATAAATAATATCATTGGCTTGCAGCAACATATTTGACTGTTTTAGACCTTCAACGGTTGAAAGATCAATCAACATTACTTGCGGATTGCGGGTATCTCCCCTGATCAATTTAATTTTATAAGCTTTACCTGTAGGTGTAATACCTCCGGCATTAGCCAAAGCTTCTATAAGAGTTGTATTTTCATTTTTCAGACTTACAACAGCACCCTGACCACCTGTTCCTGTAAATACCATTACTCTGCGGTTAACAATCTTTAAAATAGCAAAGGGGTTTTTATAGTAAACTGAGTATTTTTCTTCAACCACCTTCTCCGCCTCCCTTAGGGTTAAATCTTTAATTTTTATACGCCCAATTTGGGGAAGTCTAACAAAACCATCAACATCAACAGTAAATTCAAGTTTTTCATTGGTGCTTGCTGTTGTTCCGATTGAAGCAGCTGAACCTGCAGTAGTAGTAGCCATCATTGGTTCAATTAGCTTGTAGCCGTCATTATTATAAATGCTGAAATCGATTATATCATTAGATGCAATACGATATTCCAGGTTTCCGATGGTTTGATCAATTGAGTATTGAAAGTCTTTTGGCGTTTTGAACATTATACTTGGGTTAATGTTGCGGCAGCTGCTAAGCCCAAGTATTAAAATAAAAAAGTAAAAGAGTCTTTGCATAGAGTGGAGGATTTATTTAATTGACAAATGTAAGAGAAATTAGAAATTTATTTTTTCATTATTTTTAAGTTATCATTTCTAACTGTTGGTAAATAGCCGGTTCTTTTATTTCAGCTGATTAAGAAGTTTGTGATACAGTTGGCGCATGTCTTCAACCAGCCTTGTATAATGAAACTTATCTTTAACATGAATCCATCCTTTACGGCTCATTGCTGCACGCAGGCTATTATCATTTATAAGGGTTATTAAATTTTTAGCAAACTCACCGGCATTATTTGAATCACATAGAAGGGCAGTCTCACCGGGTAATACAATATTTTCAATGCCTCCGACTTTTGTTGTAACAATAGGCTTTGAAGCTGCCTGGGCTTCAATCAGGCTTACAGGGGTGCCTTCATTAACCGAAGTTAGCGCCACAATATCCAGGCCGGCCAATGCATAATCAATGTCTTTAATCCATGAAGTAAAAATTACCTGCTTATCTTGAGTTGATTGATTCTGATTGGTCAGTGAAAATGAAAGTCCCGCATGAATACACATCTGGATAATTTTTTCACGGTCTTCACCATCACCAATAATTAAAGCTCGAACTTTTTTAGACGTATTTTCAAAAACCTCTTTCATAGCATCAATAAATAACCTGTGATTTTTTACAGGAACAAGTCTTCCTATAATACCAACTGCAATTTCGTCCCCTGATAATCCAAATTTGTTTCTGAATTGTTCTCTTTTCTGTTCCTGGTTTTCTGTAAATTTCAGTAAATCGAAACCTAAAGGAATTACAAAGGCTTTTTCAGGCTTGGTTACCTTATAAATTTCAGACAGCTCATGCTTTTGTATATCGCTAAGCACTACAATCCCACATGATTTACGTGCCAGGTATCTTTCAATCTCCAAAAAGAGCTTGGTGCGCACCGGATCGAAATAGCTGTGGAAATAATGACCATGAAAGGTGTGCAGTATCACAGGAACCTTGCAATGAATGGCAGCCAGTCTGCCAACAGTTCCAGGCTTGGCCATGTGGGTATGAACTATATCAGGCTTAAAGTCTCTAATGATTTCCTTTATTTTAAGATAAGCTTTTCGGTCGCTTTTCAAATCAATTTCACGCTTCATTTCATTAATGTAAACCGGCTTAACGTTATACTTATTAAGAATAAACTCAGAGCTTTCCTCAGTTTCGTCAATTGCGCCTGAAAGCAGCATTGTTTCAAATTCGGGCTCAAGAAAACGGCTTAAAAACGAAACATTATAAGTAGGGCCACCTAAATTTAACCGGTTTATAATTCTGAGTATGCGTGGCATGTTAGTTATATATAACCTTTATAATTTGATTATAGCTATGTTTAAATTTATGATCTGGCATAAAAAGCTATTTCTGTGCATACTTTACCATCCATAGGGCAATAAACGTATAAACAATATTAGGAATCCAAACTGCAATAAGAGAAGCGACATTGCTGTTGGTTGCAAATGTTACTGATACTTTCATAAACATTATATATACAAAACTAAGCAGTATACCGGCCACAATTTGTAAACCAATGCCACCTCTCACTTTTCTGAAGGCAATAGCAACTCCCATAATCGTAAGTATGAACATTGCATATGGAAAAGAAAAACGCTGATAATATTCTATTTCGGCAAACTGTATATTTTCAGTTCCACGCAATTTTTCAGTTTCAATATGCTTGCGCAACTCAAAGTTGTCCATTCCTTCAATAAAATTTGGCCTTTTGCCAAAATCACCAGGTTTAAAAACAAATACAGTATCCTTTGTTTTTCCCATTTCAAATTGCTCCTGCATCCCATTAAAAGTCCTTATAAAATAGTCTTCTAACTGCCATTTATTAGTAATACTGTCCCAAATAATCCGGTTGGCAGTTAATTTATAAGTCAGAACCTGCTTATCAAATTTTTAAACTCACCCGGCTTAACCTGCCTGTGTATATTTTTATTGATTACCCGATAAGGATTCTTAATGTACTTATCTTCAAATGCAAGTTGTTTTTGTTTGGCATGTGGAATAATGTATGAACCAAGCGCAAATGATAATACCGCAACTATAGCTGATGCAAAAATGTAAGGCCTTAATAACCTTCTGAAACTTACACCGGCATTCATAATAGCAATTATTTCAGTACGGTTGGCCATTTGAGCAGTAAAAAATATTACTGAAATGAAAACAAATAAGTGGCTGAACAGGTTAACAAAGAATGGAATGAAATTAACATAATAATCAAAAACAATTGCTTTTAGCGGGGCCTGCTTTTCAAGAAAATCATCAAGTTTTTCACTGATATCGAAAACAATTGTAACCACTACTATTAAACCTATACAGTAAAAAAAAGTAGTGAGGTATTTTCCGATTATGTATTTATCTATCAGCCGCAATTTAATAGCTACATTATTAACTTATTGTATATATGTAAGTAACAAAGTTAGAATAACATTACTCTGTTATATTCTTTGTTGAAGCTTTGTTGCCATTGTATTTTTCCAGCTTACAAATCCGCCTTCAATAATTTTATTACGTGCTTCATTAACCAGCCAAAGGTAAAAAGCGAGATTATGTAAGGTGGCGATTTGGGCTCCCAATATTTCTTTGCTTATAACAAGATGTCGCAGATAAGCTTTACTATAGCACTGATCTGCGAAAATGTTCCCTGCAGGATCTAAAGGTGAAAAGTCGTTTTTCCATTTTTCATTCCTGATATTGATAATACCTTCACTCGTAAATAGCATTCCGTTTCGGGCATTCCGTGTAGGCATTACACAGTCAAACATATCTATACCCAGGGCTATGCATTCTAAAATATTTGCCGGTGTACCCACTCCCATCAGGTATCGAGGCTTTTCTTTAGGCAGAATATCAGTTACTGTATTGGTTATTTCATACATTACTTCAGCAGGCTCACCTACACTTAATCCTCCAATGGCATTGCCTTCACAATCTGCCTGTGAAATATATTCTGCTGATTCTTTTCTCAGGTCATTATAAGTGCTTCCCTGTACAATAGGAAATAATGCCTGGGTATGTCCATATAAAGGTTTCGTATTTCTGAATTGAGTATTGCATCTGTTCAGCCATCGATGGGTCATTTCCATTGATTTTCTAGCCAGTTTGTAATCGCTGGGGAAAGGTGTGCATTCATCAAATGCCATAATGATATCAGCTCCGATCTGACGTTGTATATCTATTGCTGATTCAGGAGAGAAAAAGTGATGTGAACCATCAATGTGTGAACGGAATTTTACTCCCTCTTCTTTAATTTTTCTTGTTTCAGAAAGTGAGTATACCTGGTATCCACCACTATCAGTTAATATTGGCTTATGCCAATTCATAAACTGATGTAAACCACCTGCCATTTGCAAGGTTTCCATTCCGGGTCTTAACGACAGGTGGTAGGTGTTACCTAATATAATCTGCGCTTTTATATCATTTTCCAACTCTCGCTGGTGAACACTTTTAACCGTACCTGCAGTCCCAACAGGCATAAAAATGGGAGTCTTTATTACTCCATGATCTGTAGTTAACAGACCAGCTCTGGCTTTGCTGAGCTTATCGGCTGCAATTAATTCAAAAGTCATATACTAATCGGGCAAATCTATAAAAGATAATCAGCAGCAATTATTCTATAGAACAATTAATACGAACCAGTGATTACAACTGAAATTGGGGTATTTATAGACCTAAAATCGAAGATATGAACAGGCAAACCAGGTTATTAAAGACATTTTTTAATTTAGATAATTGTAATTCAATATTATACGGCAATTAACAGGTAAAAAGTTAATAACAAAATAATTATTCACTAAAAATTATAGTACGTTTACAGCATAAAATTAAATGTTGGCCAATTTACATTTATCGATTGTGTACTTGAAATCGCTCTTAATTTTTCACTCCAATTGACTTCTATTACCATCATCATTTTTCCAGGTACAGGGTTGTAATAAGGTCTTTACTTTTTAAATTTTTACTTCTATGACCAAATTAATCGTTAAAGCATCACTAAAAATGCTAAAAGATTCAGATGCCACACTTTACTCAAAGGCTGTTTACATTGCTGGGTGTTTGCATTCCAACAAGCAATTTTTTCGTTCTATTTCGCCAGCACCAATAATTATGTTTCCTGTAATTGAGGCTTACCGGGCATCAATTGAACAAGCACAACGGGGAGGCCGCATTGCTGCTTCTACTCGTTCAAGTTACCGCAACAAAGTAGCTACCCTAATACGTACCTGGGCACACCAGGTAAGTAATGATTGCAAAGGGGATCTTAATTTATTGAGAATTTCAGGATTTGATAACGTAAAACAGCGCGAGCCTGCTTCTTTATGTGCGCCCGGAATTCCTGATGTCGAAGACGGGCCGGTTTCAGGTTCAGTGAAATTGTTGGTACTACCGGTACGTGGAGCCAAGTTATACCAGTACAGATTTACTGACAAGTACCCCGAAATTGCTACAGATGATGATTACATAATGCTGACCCCCGGTGACGCAAAAGCCATCGCACAGATAAATACCCCTGGAAAAGAGTACTATTTCAGTTGCAGAGTTGCAGGCATAAATGGTGTAAGTGAGTGGAGTCAGTTTAAGCGATATATTATAAGGTAATTATACCCATCAAATGAAAAATAAAATCAATAAGCAACACACATCTCAGGAACCTATTGCTCATTCAGAATTGCAGAGCAGGCTTTCCAACGGATTTGGTGCAGCAGGTTTCAGGTTTCAATGCTTTGAATGGCCTCATGCTTTTTTAAAAGCTCAAAAAGGTAAAAAGCAGCATAGAAACAAAGCTTGAACTTCAGGTTCTTATTTTAGTTCACCCGGGTTCGGTTAAATGCGATACTGTGGAAAAAATGCCACAGCGTAAATAGAATTGCCAATAGTAAATATACTTTTCATTAAGGCTGCCTTAGTTTTAGGCAGCCTCTTTTCATTTTTGTTTGCCATAAAAATGCAATCAATTCTAACTCGTATGAATGAAGAAGATTGAAGTTGCTTTCAATTATTAAATTTGCAACAGACTTATATTATATTCATGAAAACCAGATTTTACATTCTTTATTCATTACTACTTCTTACTACTGCAACTTTTGGGCAAAGTTTTCT
>JBGARN010000169.1:0-5483 GCA_044230205.1 Bacteroidia bacterium | reverse complement strand
TGGGGTTACTCTATACGATGCCTGGTACCTCACACTTTAGTGTGAGGTCAAAGAAACTCATCACATTCCTGAGTAAAAGGAATTTTCTTGTGATGCTCCTCCTGATTGTCAATATACTTTCTTACTGCATCAAGAGCAGATTCGCTAACTGATGCTGCATAATATTCATTAGCCCATTCGAATTTTGATTCTGTAAGTTGTTCTTTATTTGCCCAAAAAGCCGATTCGCCCTTTATCAACTGCATCGCTTTAGCAATACTCATATCAGCATTCAACCACATCAAACAGTGCAAATGATCTGTATGGCCATTAATTCTGTCAATAAAAATATTTTTCACCTTGGCATTTTCTCTGATATGTTTTATTAGCTTTTTACGTGCTTCTTTAGTGAGAAAAGGATGTCTGTTTTTTGGTACCCCAAACAACATGCACAATAATTTTCACAAATGCCATTCTATATGTGGTTTGATATGAAGATAAAACTTTGTGGAATATCAGCCTATAGGCTTAATTGCTCTTGCCTCAACACCATTCCCACCCTTCCAAACACTTAAGGAATGTGGCTTAAACTTCTTTAAAATATTTTCAATTTGTGTCTTACTTCGCAGATGCTTATAATAATCTGTAAGTCCATCATACGTGTCAAGTCTTGTCAGGTGAAAGTGAAAATCGTAGTCCATCTTCGGAAATGTTTTAATATAAACATAACATGGCGACAAACGATTAAGCAACATAGTCATCAACTTACTACTTCTGTATTTCCAGTGTAGCGGAAAGAAAAATCCAACAAGACTTTCAACTATTCTTTTTGATTTTTCAGGTTTCATTCTTGATAGAAAGAAACGATAAAACATGATAGGTTTCAATAAATACATCCAATCAAACGTATAGTGATCAATAACCAATGTACCACCAGGTTTCACCATGTTCCACAATGCATGAATTGTTTTTTCGGGAGATGGTGTATGTTGAATCACACCAAGGCAAATAACAATATCAAAGCTATTTTCATTAAAAGGCAGCTTGTAAACATCAGCTTGCGCAATTCTATAATTGGGTTTATCACTAATGTTATCATGATTTGCTTCTACTGCTGCACTCAAATCAACAGAATGAACCAAGGCACCACTACTCACCAAATGTTCTGTAAAACGTCCTGCGCCACAACCAACTTCAAGTATAGTTTTACCTTGCAACTCTGCTAATGATGTACCTAAACATCGTACTAAACGATCTTTAGAAATAGTGCTGCCATTATAACTGTCAAGTTGAATTTTAGCAAAAGATTTCCATTGTAACCCAAAAGCGTTAGCATAATTATCAAGCTCAACAAAACGCGGAATTCCATCTATAACAGGAAATTTCTCTCCACTATCTGATACTAATTTACTATCAGACAAAACAAGTTTGTTTTTTGTTAGTGGTGCAACAAAATCAATCATGCGCGCGAAAGTATTGAAAAGATTGTTTAGCTATCTTTTCTAACAACAATTTTACATGTTGCTTTCTGATTCCTGTTATCAAAACAAAAACCATAATAAACACCTGATAATAATTTCCTATCAATATTTATTCTGTTTTTTCCAACTTGAACAACTTTACTCAATACCACCTTACCTCTTGCATCAATCAAAGTTAGTCTAGGTGCAGAAGAAAATGTATTTGGAATATCAAGAATAAAAAAATCAGTACATGGATTAGGTTGTGAGTTTAATATTACATGCTCTTCCTTATTTGATATTCCTGAAACCAAACCATATTCCCAACAGTCATTAAAATTTACATTAAGTCCTGAAATTCCACCGGCACATAAAAAACCGGAATTTCCGATTGAAAAATTTCCGGGAAATACTCTTGGAGTTCCTGGAAACGAATCCGCAATAGTCCATGTATCTGCATTAATATTATATGCATACATATCGTTAAAATAACTTGTTCCATTCTGTCCAAGTCCTACGAAAGCTATCGAATCAATAACAAAACCGGAACAACCATATCGAACAGCACCGGGCATTGACGATTTTTGTGTCCAAGCATCAGCCGCTGGATTATATTGCCACATATCGTTGTAAGGATTAGCAGGCCATCCATGAGAACCTGTGGTTACATATCCTTTACCATTGTATGAAAAACTATATGTACTTTGTCTGATGCCTCCTGCAAAATCAGCTTTCTGCGTCCATATATTTGTAAGTGTATCATATTCGTAAAACTCATGTGTATATGGCGAAAATCCAACACCCGTATATCCTTTTCCGCCAATAGAAAAATTTACTCCTGTATAAAATGGTGTTCCGGGATATGATGCTATAGGATACCATGCATTAGAAGGAACATGATAACGATAAAAGTCAACTACAGGATTAGGCGACCAGCCACAACCTACATAAGCAAATTCTCCGATAACAAAACATGCAGCGCCATAACGACCTGCACCCGGATAAGATGCCTTTTGTGTCCATGAATCGGAAGAATCATCATACTCCCATAAGTCATTCAATGAGCCCGATGTACCTACTCCCAATCCGATATATCCTTTGTTTTGAAAAGAAAATCCTACAGGATTATAACGTAAAGCAGCAGGTAAGCTCGATTTTTGTGTCCAAACATATTGTTGTGCAATTACTGAAAATGGCAATAGAAAAACTAAAAAAATGTAATTGATTTTCATTGTCTAATTTTATTGAGCTAATATACTAACTAAAAATCATAATTACTGTGTTTTCTGTGGGCTGAAGTCCGGCAGTACCTTATATGCATCCTTAGCCCCCATGCTGAAGCATGGATTTACTCACTTCGATTCCATTTTTATATCTCTTCGTACTTCATTGCAGATATAGACTTTACCCCACGATGAATTATATTTGCCGCCCTATGTGTGGTATTACCGGATTTTTAGATTTTAATAAAAAAAGCGCCTTAGAAATGTTGCGACAGATGTCTGCTACGCTACATCACCGTGGGCCTGATGATGAAGGTAATGAAATAATTCAACATCCAAACGTTGCAATAGGGATGGGATTTCGCAGACTTGCCATAATTGAGCTCTCATCAGCAGGACATCAACCCATGAAATCGGCTGATGGCAACTTTACAATTATTTTCAATGGTGAAATTTATAACCATGCAGAACTACGCAAACAATTAGAGCAAGAAGGGCTTTCATTCCGTTCGCAAAGCGATACAGAAGTTATACTTCAGTCTTTCTCACGATGGGGAATTAGTTGCATTCAGAAATTTATTGGAATGTTCGCCATTGCATTATATGATTCAAAAGAAGAAAAAGTTTATCTGATAAGAGATCGTGCCGGTGTAAAACCTATATATTGGTATTTTAAGAATGACTTATTTCTTTTTGGTTCTGAATTAAAAGCATTTCACCGCCATCCTTCATTTCAAAAAGAAATAGATCACGGTGCCATTAGTCTTTATTTTCAACATGGATACATTCCTGCTCCACATTGTATTTTTAAAAACACATACAAGCTTTTACCCGGTCATTACTTAACAATTGATTTAAGAAGTAAAGAAATCCGTAACTCATGTTATTGGGATGTATCCGATTTTTATAACAAACCTAAACTTGCTATTTCTGAAACTGAGGCAATAACTGAAACAGAAAAAATATTAACCAAGGCTTTTAACTACCGTATGGTTGCTGATGTTCCTGTAGGCATATTTTTAAGTGGTGGATATGACAGCTCATTGGTGACAGCATTATTGCAGAAAGAAAGAACTCAAAAGCTAAAGACATTTACTATCGGTTTTGAACAAGAAAGTTATAATGAAGCCAAACATGCACGCAAGGTAGCTGAACATTTAGGAACGGAGCACTATGAGTACACTTGCACCTATAAAGAAGCAATGGATATTATCCCTATGCTCCCTGAAATATCCGATGAACCATTAGCTGATTCTTCATTGATACCTACGTATTTAGTCAGTAAGATGGCACGCAAACAAGTTACTGTTGCATTGAGTGCCGATGGCGGTGACGAAACTTTTGCAGGCTACACCAAATATGCAAAGGCAACCGATTATCTTAATAAACTTCAAAAGCTACCGAGCATTGCAAAAACAGCTGCACAGATTCCGGCTTTACTCTGGAAAATGACTTCATCAAACAGCCTTTCCATCCCGGACAGAGCAGACAAACTGCAACTGATACTAAGAGCAAAACATCCTGTTGAAGCATTTAATATTATCACTCAGGGTATGACACAAAATGAAGTTAGCAGCCTTTTAATGAACCATATTACTTTTCCACTTTCTGCATTTGATGATTTTGATAAGTTAAAGGCACCTGAACTACTTGACAATTTTTTATGGCTTGATTATAAAACTTTTCTTTCTGACGATATTTTACAGAAAGTTGACCGCGCAACGATGGCTGTAAGTCTTGAAGGCAGAGAACCTCTGCTCGACCACAACATTATTGAATGGGCTGCTCAATTACCCTCTGCGTTTAAACTCAACAATGGAACCTCAAAATATCTGTTGCGCAAAATAACACATCAATATATTCCAAAAGAAATAATGGAAAGGGAGAAGATGGGGTTCCAAATACCACTACATCTTTGGCTAAAGAGCGAGATGAAAGATTTATTATTACATCATCTTTCTGAAGAATCTATTTCTAAATATCAGATATTTAAACAGGCAGAAGTTAATGCAATACTCAATGCATATCTAAATAACAACAATCTTGATTTTTATCGCTTGTGGAAATTATTTAATCTTCAAATGTGGCTTGATAGGTGGACAACTTAATAAACAACAATCTTTTTAAAAACTGATTGATTATCTAAATTTAATTCTAAAGTATAAATCCCGGCTGCAAGATTTGTACTAACATTCTTTGTTTCAGAATTATCTACTTTTTCAAAATAAACTACTTCTCCCATTGAATTAAAAATTTTCAATACTCGAATCCCTCTAAAATTGTTTTCTGAAAAATTAATACTAAAACTTCCATTACTTGGGTTGGGTGTGACTGAAAACAATTCGTTTTTATCAACATTCTTTACGCCAGTACTTTCACATTCATGTGCAATTGATCTTGATAAGCCAAAGGTCGAGACTTTAGAATTAAGATAAATCCCATTATCTACAAAACCACAAAGTGTTCCCGCATCATTTGGGGAGTTGATTACACTAATATAAGTTGAACCACACTTAGCTAAATAAATTTTATCATCAGGTCCACGTTGAAGATACCCTGTGGCTCCAGAAAATCCGGGACAATAAGTTCCGGATATATTTCCAATGCTAATTTCAGAACCAGTTATTGTAGTTGCATTTCCTGAATTTAAATCAAACTGTAAAATTGAAGGAGAATTATATACTGATAAATATAATTTGGATGCATCAGCCGAAAATTCAACTCCCCAAGCATGAAGATATGTATTAGTTAGTAGGATTTGATTGGTTATATGGCCAGATGCCACATTGAAATCAAAAATCTCTACAGTTCCACTTTGATA